>NZ_CVTX01000098.1:0-39621 GCF_900005715.1 Pseudomonas sp. 34 E 7 | reverse complement strand
TTCAAAAGTGAGCCGCCGTCAGGGCGGAACCCTAAGTGGCCGTTACCGCAGAAACGGATATGTACTCGGTCTGATCCAACATCCTGGTCGGCCCCGAGGCCGCCATCGGGGGCAAGCCCCCTCCCACAGTTGGGCCAGGATCGACACAAAATCCTGGTCGGCTCTGAGGCCGCCATCGGGGGCAAGCCCCCTCCCACAGCTGGGCCAGGATCGACACAAAATTCTGGTCGGCTCTGAGGCCGTCATCGGGGGCAAGCCCCCTCCCACAGTTGGATTGTGGAGCATCCGTAAATAGTCATAGGCTGCTCCCTCACCCAGCATCGCACCAAAGTTGTGTAGACACCTAGGGTGCCACGGACGATCAAGGCAGCCTGGAACTCACGTTCACTTATGCAAAATCGCCCGATGAATATCCCCCAACGCCATGATGCGCTGGGCGGCATTGAGCTTGATCGCCTCCTTGGGCATGCCGAACACCACACAACTGGCCTCGTCCTGGGCCACCGTGGCGGCGCCGGCGTCAAGCATCTCCTTGAGCCCGCGCGCGCCGTCGTCGCCCATACCGGTCATGATGATGCCCGTAGCGTTCCTGCCGGCGAACCTGGCCACCGAACGAAACAGCACATCCACCGAAGGCCGGTGCCGGTTGACCAGCGGCCCGTCGATCACCTGAGCGTGGTAATAGGCGCCGCTGCGGGTGACCATCAAGTGCTTGCCGCCAGGGGCAATCAGGGCCAGGCCGGGCAGGATACGGTCATTGTTGCGCGCTTCGCGCACCTCGATCTCGCAGACGCTGTTGAGACGCTCGGCAAACGAGGCGGTGAATTTTTCCGGCATGTGCTGCACGATCACCATGCCCGGGCACACCCGCGGCAGTGCCGTCAGCACCGCCTCCAGCGCCTGGGTGCCACCGGTGGAGGTGCCGATGGCGACAATACGTTCGGTGGTGTGCGCCATGGCTTGGCCATTGGCGGCGGGCAGGATTGCATCCGCACTGAGCTTGCCGGCCGGTGCCGGTAACGGCGTCACGCTGACGCTGCGCTTTCCCAGGTTCCTGACGTTGGCATTAGCCGCGGCACGGATCGCCGCCACCAACTCGGCCGCCGATTCAATCAGAAAACTCTTCAGGCCGGTCGTGGGCTTGGTAATGATTTCCACGGCACCCGCTGCCAGCGCCTGCAGGGAGGTTTCCGCGCCTTTCTGGGTCAGCGACGAGCAGATCACCACCGGTGTCGGCCGCTCGCTCATGATTTTCCTGAGAAAGGTGATGCCGTCCATGCGCGGCATTTCTACATCCAGCACGATCACATCCGGCCATTCCCGGGCGAGTTTGTCCATGGCGAAAATCGGGTCGGAGGCGGCCCCCATCACATGGATATCCGGCGTGTCAGCGAGAATCGCCAGCAGTACCTGGCGCACCACGGCCGAGTCATCGACCAGCAGCACACTGATTTTTTTGGTAGGCATCTTGTTGAAGTGTTCCCATAGGTTGGTGCCGGACCCAGACGTTGCCGTTCCACAGGTCGAACATGATCGTGCGGTAACCGGTACTGCCCATGTCCTGGGCCGTCAGGTGCAATTGATAGCGCTCGGCCAGGGCCAGCGCCGCGCGAATATTCAGGCTGGCCACGTCGTGGGTCGGCAGGCGGCGCTGGTGATCGGGAAACATCTCGCCGCCGCCGAACAACTTGACCTGGTAATCCTGCGCCCCCGTGCCATTGGCCTGGGCGTGGCGCAGCAGCAGTTCCATGGCTTCGTCGCCATAGCGGCCGTCCAGGGGCTGATGATTGCGCAGGCGCCCCGGCAGCATGAAATGACACATGCCGCCGATCCGCCGTTGCGGGTGCCAAAAGGTGATCGCCACGCAGGAGCCGAGCAAGGTGCGCAGGCGCGTCGGCCGCGTCGCAAAGCTGACCTGGCCAGGCGCCAACACGACTTCGCTCACACCGACTGGTTTTTTCATGGCTTGCGGTAAATCGACGGCGCCACCAGCTTCAAGGTGTCGTTGACACCGTTGAGGCTTTCCGAGTGGCTGATGATGAAATAACCGCCGGGCTTGAGCAGCGGCAACAGACGCGCGACCACCTGGCTCTTGGTCTGCTGGTCGAAATAGATCATCACGTTGCGCAGGAAGATCACCTCGAACTCGCCCAGGGCCGGCAGCGCTTCGTTCAGGTTGACCTGCACAAAATTGACGCGGTTGCGCAAAGACTTGTCGATCAGAAAGGTGCCCTCCTGGCGGCCAATGCCTTTGAGGCAATACTTGGTCAGCAGCGGCTGGGGCAGCGTCGCGGCTCGCTCCATGGCGTAGTGGCCGTTGCGCGCCTTGGCCAGCACCTGGGTGCTGATGTCCGAGCCGATCACTTCCCAAGGCGTGGTGCCCAGGCCCTCGGCCAGGGTCATCGCCAGGCTGTAGGGTTCTTCGCCCGAGGAACTGGCCGCGCTCCACACGCGAAATACCTTGCCCGGCGCGGCCCCGGGCAGCACCTGCTGGCGCAGGAAGTCGAAGTGCTTGGGCTCGCGAAAAAAATAGGTTTCGTTGGTGGTCAGCAAATCCAAGGCAACCTGCAGCTCACCCTTGCGTTGGTCACTCATGATCAGCTTGAAGTATTCGCCGTAGCTGTGCAGCTCGTAGTGCTTGAGGCGCTTGAACAGGCGCCCGGCCACCAGGGCTTTCTTGGCCGGCGACAGGTTGATGCCGGCCGCGCGGTACAGCCAGCTCTGGAACTGGCCGAATTCACGATCGTCGATGGAGGCGGTATCTGGCATGGTCGGGACTCAACGCGGATCGAGGTCGAGGGCCGCCGCCTGGCCGTCCTCGGCGAGGCTGGACATCTCATCGATGGACAGCACCTTGTCCACCTCCAGCACAATCACGAACTTGCCGTCGACCTTGGCCATGCCACCGATGAAATCGGCGCGAATCCGCGCGCCGAAACTGGGCGGCGGCTCGATCTGCGCGGCGGGGATCTCCTGCACGGCGGACACGGTGTCGACCAGCAACCCGATATCCTGGGGCCGGCCGTCGTCGGTATTCGCCTCGATGATGATCACGCAGGAGCGCCGGGTGATGGCCGAGTTGGCCCGCCCGAAGCGCGCCGACAAGTCCACCACCGGCACCACCGCGCCGCGCAGGTTGATCACCCCGCGCACGAACGCCGGCATCATCGGCACCACGGTCAGGCTGCCGTATTCGATAATTTCCTTGATGCCCAGAATGCCGATGGCGAACATTTCACCGCCGAGCATGAAGGTCAGGTATTGCGCGTCCTCATCCACCGCAACCGCGGTATGCCGAGTCGTCATCACTGCGCCCATGTCACTCTCCTTGTAGGCCCGTATCGATCGTGGGATCAGAAGCGGGTGAAGTCCGATTCGTCAGGTGCGCCGGCCATGTTGTAGGCGAAGGCCTTGCGCGGTGCCTGTGGTTTCGGGCGCGGCGGCTGACGGCTGGGCTTGCTGCCGGGGCTGTCGACGCCGCTGCTTTGAACCGCAGCCTTTGGGGTTGAATCGAGCACGAAGAAGCTCATGGCTTGCTGCAATTGCTCGGCCTGGCTGCTCATTTCTTCGGCCGTGGCCGCCAGTTCCTCGCTGCTCGACGCATTTTGCTGGGTCACCTGGTTGAGCTGGGTCATCGCGGTGTTGATCTGCCCGACACCGGCGGCCTGTTCTTCGGAGGCGGCGCTGATTTCCTGCACAAGGTCGGACGTTTTGTTGATGGACGGCACCATTTCGTCAAGCAGCTTGCCGGCCTTCTCAGCCATGTCCACGCTGCTGGACGACAGCTCGCCGATTTCCTGGGCCGCGACCTGGCTGCGCTCGGCCAGCTTGCGCACTTCGGCGGCCACCACGGCGAAGCCCTTGCCGTGCTCGCCGGCCCGAGCGGCCTCGATGGCGGCGTTGAGGGCGAGCAGATTGGTCTGGTAGGCGATGTCATCGATGATGCTGATGCGTTGGGCGATTTTCTTCATCGCCACCACGGTCTGCTGTACCGATTCGCCGCCTTCGGTGGCTTCCTTGGCGGCCTTGCTGGCCATGCCATCGGTGACCTTGGCATTCTCGGTGTTCTGGTTGATGCTGGCGCTCATCTGCTCCACCGAGGCGCTGGTTTCCTCGACACTGGCGGCCTGTTCACTGGTGGCCTGGCTCATCGATTGCGCGGTGGCGCTGACCTGTTCGGAGGCGCTGGCCAGGTTGTCGGCGGCGTTACGCACTTCGCCGATGATATGCGCCAGCTTGCCGACCATGTTGCGCATGGCGTTGAGCACCATGCCGGTTTCATCCTTGGCACCCGGCTCGATGTGGGCGTTGAGGTTGCCTTCGGCCAATTGTTCGGCGGCGGTTGCGGCCTGCCTCAACGGGCGGGAAATAATCCGGGCGATGAATACCGCCAGGCCCAGGCCGATCAACAAGGCCGCGACCAGTACCGCGCTGATCGATAGGCGTGCGTTTTCATACAGCGCCGAGCCCTTGTCACCCGCAACCGTCGCACCGGCATCATTGATCTCGATCATTTTCTGCAGGCGGCTGGTTACCTCATCGAAATGCCCCTTGGACTCTCCCCTGAGCAAACCACGTGCCTGGACTTCCTGATTCTGCCGGGAAAACTCGAGCACTTGCTTGCTGCTCGCCAGGTACGCGTCCCACGCACTTTTCACGCTGGCCAGCAGTTGGCGATCTTCCTCGTTCGACAGCAACTGCTCGTAGGTGCCCATGCGGGTGTCGAACTGTTGGCGCGCGTCGGCGGCCTCACGTTCGGCCTGGGCCTTTTCCTCGGCGATGTCCGTCGCGAGGTGGCGGTTTTCTTTCAAGCGATAGTTGGCGGCAAAAAAACGCATGCCGGCCGCTGCGCGCATGGAAGGCATCCAATTGCCCCTGATGTCCTGGGCCGCCTGGTTGACGGCGCCGAGCTGGAGGATGGCGAAGCCGCCCATGGCCGCCGTGAGCGCCAGGACCACCAGGAACGAGCTGATCAGCTTGGTGGATATTTTAAGATCGTAGAACCATTTCATCGGGGAACCTCCATGGAATTGCTTATGCGTCAGCGAGCGACGACCGGCGGCGATTGAGGCGCCTGGGGCGTGCGGGCTTCCAGTTGTACGAGTTGGTTGAGCAGTGCCGGTACATCCAGGATCAGGGCCACCGCGCCGCTGCCCAATATGGTCGAGCCGCTGATGCCGCGCAGCGCGCCGAACAGCTTGCCCAACGGTTTGATCACGGTCTGGAACTCACCGAGCAGGTCATCCACCACCAGCCCGGCCTTGTGCTCGGCGTAGCGCACCACCACCACGTTCTGGCGCCGTGCGGCCGGCCCTTCGTGGCTGAAGTGTTCACGCAGGTCCACCAGCGGCAAGACCTCGCCACGCAGGTCCAGATAGCCGTCGTCGCGGCTGGACTGGCGCTGGCGTTCATCCAGTTCGATACATTCCTGGACCATGTCCAGGGGAATCACATAGGTGGATTGGTCGATGCCGACCAGGAATCCATTGATGATCGCCAGGGTCAGCGGCAAGCGGATGCGCACTACCGTGCCCTCGCCGGGGCGGCTGTCCAGGTCGACGGTGCCGCGTAACAAGGTGATGTTGCGCTTGACCACGTCCATGCCGACGCCACGCCCGGACAGGTTGGTCACCGCCTCGGCGGTGGAGAAACCCGCTTCGAAGATCAGGTTGTAGATCTCCTGGTCGGTCAGCACCGCGCCGCTGGCCACCAGCCCGCGTTCCTGGGCCTTTTGCAGGATGCGTTCGCGGTTGAGCCCGGCGCCGTCGTCGGCGATTTCAATGACGATGCTCCCGGAGTCATGGTAGGCATTGAGGCTCAAATGGCCCTTGGTCGGCTTGCCGGCCGCCTGTCGCGCCTCGGCGCTTTCGATACCGTGGTCCATGGCGTTGCGCAGCAGGTGCATCAGCGGGTCGCCGATTTTCTCGACCACGGTCTTGTCCAGCTCGGTGTCCGCACCGCTGATGCTCAGTTCGATGTCCTTGCCCAATTCCTGGCTGATATCGCGCACCACACGGCGAAAACGGTTGAACGTGTCACCGATGGGGATCATGCGCAGGTGCAGGGCGCCATCGAGGATTTCTTCCACCAGCGCCGATACCGTCGAGGTCGCCTCTTGCAAAGGGTCGTTGTTACAGGAGCGGGCCAGCAGGCTTGAGCCGGCACTGGCGATCACCAGTTCGCCGACCAGGTTGATCAGCTCGTCGAGCTTGTCGGCGTTGACCCGCACGTAATTGCCGTCGCGGGGTTTCGCTTCGCTGGCTGGCGCAGAACGCTGCGGTGTCGCCGCCATGAGGCCTTGCTCTGCCTGGGTGACCTGGTCACCGGCGGCGACCGCCGTGCTGCCGGGCGCTTCGTCGACCGCACTGATGTGCACCTCGCAGTCGTCACGCACAAAGTCGAACACTTCGTTGAGGGTGGCGTGACTGGCCGTCGAACGCAGGTCGATCTCGAACCCCAGGTAGCAGCTTTCCGGGTCCCAGCGGTCCATGGGCGGGATGCTGTCGGTCAGGGTGGTGACCTGCAGCACCTGACCCAGGGTCTCGAGGTAGCGCAAAAACGACAGCGGGTCCATGCCGTTACGGAACACGTCGACGCCGAAGCGCAGGGAGAGGTGCCAGAGCACGTCGACCGTCGCGTCGTCGGCCACCTCTGCGGTTTCGACGCCGGCAGCGGCGGTTCGCATCGGCTGATAGGCACTCAGTGCCTCGCGCAATGCCTCACCGCGCTCCAGCGCTGCAGGCGTCGGCGCCTCACCGCGGTTGGCGACCACTTCGACCAGTTCGAGCATGTGGTCGCCGCATTTGAGCAGCAGCGCGATCAACGCGGCGTCCACCGCCACATTGCCTTCGCGCAGGCGGTCAAGCACGTCTTCGACGATATGCGTGAACCCCACGATCGACGCCAGACCGAAAAGGCCCGCCGAACCCTTGATGGTGTGTGCGGCGCGGAAAATCGCGCCGATGGCATCCTGGTCGCCGGGCTCGTTTTCCAATTGCAGCAGGGATTGCTCCATGGCCTGCAACAGCTCGCGTGCCTCAACGATGAATGTCTGCTGTGCCTGATCGAGATTGATGCTCACCTGGACTGTCCTTGTCGATCAAAAAAACATGGGAAGTGGCGACTACAAGCCTGCGCTACGGCACAGTTGCAGTGCGTGCATGACCGCCTGGCTTTGGCCGGTCACACTCAAGGCCGTACCGGCAACGCCCGCCTCACGCTGGACCACTGCGAGCAACTGCAAACCGGCGCCATCCATCTCCGTGACCTGCGACAGATCCAGCTCCAGGCGGGGAATCGCGCCGATCCGGGGCAGCAGCGCAGCCGCCAGTTCCGCTACGGTGTAGATGGTCAGCTCGCCGTCTATGCGCACGCAGGCAGTATCGTCGACTGTTTCAGTGGTAATCGGCATGGGAGCCTCCCTGGCGCCGGGATCAAGGCAGGATCAGTTTAGACACTGCCGCCAACATCTGCGCCGGCTGGAACGGCTTGACCACCCATGCCTTGGCACCGGCGGCCTGGCCCTCGGCCTTCTTCGATTCCTGGGACTCGGTGGTCAGCATGATGATCGGGGTGAACTTGTAATTGGCCAGCTTCTTGACCTCCTTGACGAAGGTGATGCCGTCCATGTTGGGCATGTTCACGTCGCTGATGATCAAGTGCACCTTCTGCCCGGTAAGCTTGCTCAGGGCATCCTTGCCGTCGCTGGCCTCGATGACGTCGTAGCCGGCGCTTTTCAAGGCGATGCCGACCACTTGCCGCACGCTGCTGGAGTCGTCGACCACTAATACATTCTTTGCCATGATGTGCTCCTAAAAGAAGGTGATGTCTTGAGAGTTCTGCTGCGCGGCCGCCGCTCCGTGATGGAGGCGCCGTTGCTCGTCGGTGGCGTAGGTGGCTTCCATCCGCGCGAGCCACTGCCGGGCATCGACGCCCACCGCCTGGTCCGGCGCCTGGCTGGCTTGCAGGAGGTGGTCATGCAAGGCCTGCATGTTGTCTCGCACGTGGCTGAGGATCTGGCTGACCCGGTCCTGGAATTGCAGGCTGACCAGCACTTCGGTCATCTCATCACGGATGCCGTAGCTTTCCTGCTTGAGCAGGTCGGCAGAGTCCGCCAGGCGCCCGGTGATGTTCTGGAAGCGCTCGAGCACGCGTTGAATGCTGTTTTCCGACTCGGCCACCGAGTGGCTGTCCTGGTCGGCACTGCTGGATGCGGCCTGCACCAATTGCGTGATGGCGTTATTGATGATGTCGACCTTGGCCGACATCTGCTGGCCGGTTTCACTGGATTTGTTCGACAGGCTGCGCACCGCATCGGCCACCACCGCAAAGCCGCGCCCTGCCTCACCGGCACGCGCCGCCTCGATGGCTGCGTTAAGGGCCAGCAGGTTGGTCTGCGCGGCAATCGCCGCCACGTCGGCGGCCATGGCGCGCAGTTCCTTGGTATAGGCGGTGAGGCTGCGGACCTGGGCCAGAGTCTGGTCACGGCTGGTCTGAGTGGCCTTGAGCGAGTTGATCACCTGGCTCAGCTCGCTGTCACTGCGCGCCAGCACCTCCAGCGCGCCATCGGCGGACTGCCCGTCCAGTTCGCCGGCAGCCTGCTGCGATGCCTGTACCGTGTCCTGCAATCGCGTGGCGATCCCGGTGAAACGGTTGGCCAGGCTTACAATCGCTTCTTCAGTCTGATGCCGCGAGCTTTCCACCTGCTTGGCCCAGATCGGCATGGCGCCCAGCAACACTTCATCGAGCTGTGCGCGAGAAGCCATGCCGTTGTGCGCTGCGTCCACCGTTGACTGATCCGCCTGGGCCCGCGACGTCGTGCGCAACAGCGCCTTGCGCTGTGAACCGGTGCTCCAGGCACAGGCACCGAGACCAATCAGCACCAGTACCGCACACGCCACCAGGTTGGCCGTGGAGGCTGATTGCACCAGCAACCACACCACGGCAGGCACTACCGGGATAAGAGCAAACCAGCAAAAACGCGGATGACCAGGAAGGGTAATGCGGACGGATTGACGCTGGGTCATGAGTTCGATCCTTGAACAGTGTTGCGGATATAGGCGACATAGGGGTTATCTGCCCACTCCCTCTCAACTTTAGAATCCTTATGTGCCTTCCGTCTGTTTTATGACCATTGGATGACCGGCCTGGGCGTCCGAGCCCCTGTGCGCTGAACAAAAACGGAATATGGTGTGCGCGCAACATGGAACGAACCATGAAGCCTGCCGCTCACTACAGTGTGGCCGCTTTGCGTTCATCAGCCGACGTAGCATGAGGAGATACCGTGTCCACTTCCAAGCTGACCTCGCGTGTTCTCACTACCCCCCGCCATACGACGCACTATGTAGAGATGGGTCCGATCGATGGGCCATTGATGGTGTTCCTGCACGGTTGGCCGGAACTCAACCTGATCTGGCGCGCACAGATACAAGCGTTCGCTGCACAAGGCTGGCACTGCGTTGCACCCGACATGCGCGGTTATGGCCGTTCTTCCGCGCCCGCGCTCACTGGTGCCTACACCCTTGAAAACATCGTGGCCGACATGGCAGAGCTTCATGACCATCTCGGTGGCATGCCCGCCATTTGGGTGGGCCACGACTGGGGCAGCGTCGTGGCGGGTGAACTGGTCGCCCATGAACCTCAGCGCAGCCGCGGTGTTGTATTGATTTCGGTGCCGTACTTCCCCACCACTAACGCCTTGCCGACGCTCGTCCCACTGGTTGACCGCTCGATCTATCCGGCGGACACGTATCCGGACGGCCAATGGGATTATTACCGCTACTACACCACGCACTTTGCGTGTGCTGTCGCTGATCTTGATGCGGATAAAGCCGCATCGCTGGCGTCGATTTATCGACGAGGCGACCCGGCGAGTATCGGCAAGGTTGCAGCCAATGCCGAAGTCACCCGCAAAGGCGGGCGATTTGGCCAAGCGCACCGGGCTCCCCTCACCCAGCCAGACCTGGCGCTCTGGCCGCAGGCAGACTTCGCCGAATTGGTGCGCAATTTCCAGGCGCAGGGTTTCCGCGCGCCCTGCGCATGGTATTTAAACGACGATGCCAACATTGAGTATGCCCACCGGGCGCGCAATGGTGGCCGCTTGTCATTGCCAGTCCTGTTTGTGAACGGCGATTACGATCAGATGAACACCATCAACGGTAATCAGCTGGGCGATCCAATGCGAGCGGCCTGCGCAGATCTCACCGTGACCCGCCTGCCCGGCGGGCATTGGTTGCCGGTGGAGTGCAAGATGGAACTGGTTGAAGCCATACGCTCCTGGTTGTGCAAGCTTGACCTGGTCGCCCGGTCTTGAAAGATCGCTCCTACACCTTCGCCAAACACTTCCGACAGCCCCATCCGAAAAACCCAACAGTCACGAAAAATGACGAGCCCTTTTCCAAAAGAGACGTTATGTATTCAGCTGTTCAGGGCAAGAAGCCCACATTTCCATTCATCTCATGAAGAACCTGGATCATGTTGAATACTTCGTTTTTCCCCTCACTGCTTACCGCCCTCGGCACAACCTTGCGCCCCCAACAGCTCAGCCGAGAGGAAGAGCGACTGATCCGCTACTACCGTTTATTGTCAGAACAGGATCGTGAAGCTCTGCGCTGTCTGTTCTTTGCGATCAAGGAAACCAGCCGAGCCGAACAGCCGAAGCGGTAGGCGGTGACACAGGTATCTGTCATGAACAATCAAGCATCTGCGGGGTTGGACACGTTACCGGGAGCCTGTCGCCTACACCAACTTGACAGCGACCCAACGCGGACCATAAAGCACGACAGAGGTTTGACGCATTCAGCTTCCTGTATTGACGCCCGCCTCGCCATCACGCTCTATCGACTTGACTCCGCGTATGCCACGTAACCTGCGCTCAAGTTGGTCAGGATCGTCTGACTTCGACGTTTTGACGGCAAATCCGCCAAGGTCTTCATACATGAACAGAACTTTTCCGCCGGCTTTATTGATTTCATGCTCGATCAGCGTGCGCTTCAGATGGGTATTACAATCACATAACACGATGAACGTTGACTGCGCGTATGACGAAGGCGTCTTTATTTGCGTCGCTCCAGCGTTGAGCGACGAGACGGACAATACGCCTGCAATCAATATTAAAAGCCAATATTTCATAGCCGTAGCACTCCATTTCAAATACGCACGTTATAGACAGTGGTGTTACAGAGACGAACCCGAAAACTTTCTATTCGACCCAACTGGGCGCGCGAAAATGGCCATCCGTTTCGTCGATACCTTAGCGAATCAGCGGGAGTCGGTTCCGAGAGCTGTTATAGGCCTCGGGTTCTAACGACCTCCCCCCGCTACCGAACGCAACTTCTCCTCCGGTTGGCCTTACATGAAGTTGTAGGTGTAATCGAAAATAAGGCGGGTTTGATCGGTATTGGATCCCCCCGAGCCGTCACCTCGATACACACCGTGTCGCAGCGTTGCGCTCAGGTTTTTCAGCGGTCCTTCCTGCACGGTGTAAGCAACGCGCATGTCGCGTTCCCATTCAGAATGATCACTGCCGTTTTTCACGTCTTTAATGTCATCACCGTGCAAGTAGGCGGCGCTCATTTTCAAACCGGCAATGCCCACGGAAGCAAAATTGAAGCTGTATTGGCCGAATGTCGTATTTTCCCCGGCACGGGCGAACTGATTGATCATGCTGTTGGTGAACAGGTAGAAATCCGACCCGCCCTGTCCCTCGTTACGCCCACGGCTGTCGGCGATGCTTCCATTATTGACCCACACAAACCCGCCATCATCACTCACGCGCTGATGACCGACCATAATGGAGTGACCACCGAGGGCATACGTAAACATGGCACTCCATGTCTTGTTGGAAACCTCACCTGCATCTTTTGCGTAACCACCATTGTTGTTGAAGCGATAGCCCGCCTGACCATTCTTGCCATCGGAGTTGCTATCGAAGTAACGCAGGTCGGTTTTCAAGGTTTGATCATTGCCAATCGGCACCAGATAAACGAGGCCGAGGAAGGTTTGATTGTAAAAATCCTTGAGTTGAGCGTGATAGGCTTGAGCGGTCAAGTTCCTGGTGATTTTCCAGTCGGCGCCCGCGAACTGGAAACTGTTGGAGTCCTTTGTCGCGCCGGATACAGAGAGTCCGGAACTATTGCTGGAGGCACGGCCAACAGCGTCCGTGATCTTGCCAACGTTCAGCGTTACATCATTGAATACTTTGGACGTCAGCATACCGCCCTGGAAAGTCTGCGGCAGCACACGACTTTCGCTGGCATTGAGAATCGGCAGTTCAGGACTTAGCGCATTGCCCACCCTCAACGTTGTATCCGCGAGTTTGACCTTCACGTTGGCGCCCGCGCGACTCCAGGTCTGTTCAGCAGAGCCATCCGAGTCGCTTGGAGAAAACGTATTTTTATCCGGATGATGCCCCCTGCCCCCATCCAGATGAATCCCCGTGAGCACTTGAGCGTCCACGCCCAGGCCAATCGTGCCCTGGGTATAACCCGACGCATAATTGAAGAGCAGCCCTTGGGCGGCTTCCTTCTGATCCGCACCACCGGCGCGGTTGTCATTATTGAAATACATAGTGCGCGAGCTGATGCTTGCCTTGGACCCAGAGATAAAGTCGCCTGCGCCTGCCGCCTCGCCGGCATATACGCTGAACGAAGATACGTTGGCGAGCGCAATGGCCACCACCAGAGTTTGCTTGTTCATACTGCCCCCAAATAGTGTGTCAACGGACGTGTTTTATTAATACCGCAGCGATAAGCGGCGATTTTTTATAGTTGAGTTGGTTCGCGGGTCAGCCCATCAATGATGCTCACTGACGGGTCACCCCGATATTAATCAAACGTCCAGGACTGTCTGACCTGTTGACTAACAGTATCTAAACACGGACTGTCTTATTGACGCGCTGACTCATAGAGCGCTATCAAAAGACTCTTTGAGTTCGCGCCAGTTATTTAGCGCCGGTTATGACCGGACAGGTCTTGGGTGTCGGTTGGTCAAACAATACGGCCATCCCGCAGTTGGACGTAAACATTTTCAAATTATCGTGGCCGACGCCTGGCACTATCACAACCTTCTGTTTCAAGTGCGCCGGGTGCCGTTTTTTCATGTAATCGAAATAAGAGCGTCCTCGCGCGAGCCGATAAGGCCCCTGTGCCATACCCGCGCATGAACGATCGATGAAGTGCTTGTACGGGTCTGTGTCTGCTTCACCGAGCAGGTAGACGACATTGCGCGCGGCATAGTCGGACTCCAGCGTTTCCACATTCTGCGACGACACGTATTGCGGAGCATCCTTGAGTTGATATTTCCATTTCGTCGCTTCCGGGCACGCACCACCGGCGATAGCCTGGCTGTCGGGCCGCTCGTCACTGAAGTACAAATAGCTGGATGGATTGGCAACCACGTAGCGAAGATCGATATGGGCACGCGCCAATATCGGATCGGCGCGTCCCACCACGGCATAACGTTGCAGAATCTGCGCGCCGGCCGAGTGCCCCATCAACAACACGCTGGACAGCGCCGGGTACTGACGTTTATCGGCAAAATGTTCGAGCAACGCGTCAAGCGCCGCAAAGGAACTGAGGGGTACAGGGCCGACCGCCGGCTCTCCGCCTTTCCAGCCCTCCTGCGTCCATGCCAGACTCCGGGCAGGCAGGGAGAAGGCTTTCACATCCGCAGCCGTCAGAAATTGCGGGGCAACCATCATTGCCCCTTTACCCAGCGATCCAGCGCCGGCGAGGATCTGTTGACCCGTTGCGAAATAGGTATCGGCGTTTCTGAGGGTGCCATGTATGACGATAAACACGTTCGTGACGTCCGGCGCGACCGCATTGATATCGCCACTGGCAAACACCGGAATCACACCTTCACCGCTCGGGCCACGGACGAGCAGTTGTTGATTGCCTACTTTTTTAACCGGTGCATCCAATACGGCGTCAGCGTTGGCGACCACCGTTTTCGGCGGTAACTGCTGACATCCGTACAGTGCGATGGACAAGGGGACACACAGCAGAACACCTTTGGCGTTCTTTAACGTTTTTATTATTTTCATCATTGCGCTCCAGGTTGAAGGGGTCTTCATCACAACATCAACATTCGTCAAAACGCTCAGGTCGTTGCCTCTTGAACGTGCAACCGATCCTCTGCGGCGTAGATCGCCGTATGCAGCCCGCCCTCGGCATCGCGCCAGGCGCGGTACATGCCGGGTGTATTGAACACCAGCGCGGTGTCGCCGTTAGGGGCCACGGCAACCACGCCGCCATTGCCGCCCAGCGCTTTCAGCTCGCCCAGCACCACCTGGTCGCACGCCTTGCGCAGTCTGGCGCCGGTGTAACGCATGCGTGCGGCGATGTCGTGGGCGACGGCACATCGAATGAAAAACTCGCCATGCCCGGTGGCGGAAATGGCCGCGCTGCGGTTGTCGGCCCAAGTGCCGGCACCAATCAGCGGCGTATCACCGATGCGTCCGTAACGCTTGTTGGTAATACCTCCCGTGGACGTCGCCGCCGCCACCTGGCCGCTGCGGTCCAACGCCACAGCCCCCACGGTGCCGAATTTTTTCTCAATGCCACCGGGTTCCAGGCTGAGCGCTTGCGGGTTCAGGCGCTGGGCTTGCCATTGCCTGCGACGCAGTTCGGTGTCGAACCAGGCATTGTCGACATGCTCCAGCGCCTGGGCGGCAACAAACTGGTCGGCACCGACGCCGGACAACAGCACATGGTCGCTGTGCTCAAGCACCGCACGCGCAGCCTTGATGGGGTTGCGCGCAAAATGGATCCCGGCCACGGCGCCTGCTTCACGGTTGTCACCGCTCATGATCGCGGCGTCCATTTCATGATCGCCCTTGTCCGTGAATACGGCGCCTCTGCCGGCGTTGAACCAGGGACATTCCTCAAGCTCCACCACGCTTGCCTGGGCAGCGTCGAGCGCGCTGCCGCCCTCCTCCAGGATGCTCAGTCCGGCCTTGAGCGCACTCAACAGACTGGCGTGCACAGCGTTCTCGTCTTCGGCGCTCAAAACGCCCGCTTGCAGTACGCCGGCACCACCATGCAACGCGATTGCGATAGGAGACGTCATGCCGGCTGCGCCCCATGGTTCAGAATCTGGTTGAGGAAGCGCTGCGTGCGTGGCGACTGCGGCGAATGGAAAAACTCTGAAGGCGGCGCCTGCTCAATGATTTCTCCGCCATCCATGAACACCACACGGTCGGCGACCTTGCGAGCGAACCCCATTTCATGGGTCACGCAGATCATGGTCATGCCATCTTCGGCCAGGCCGGTCATCACCTCGAGCACTTCGGCGATCATTTCCGGGTCCAGTGCGGAGGTCGGCTCATCGAACAGCATGATCCGTGGCTGCATGCACAGCGCTCGCGCGATGGCAATGCGTTGCTGCTGGCCGCCGGACAGCTGCGAGGGATACTTGTTGGCGTGATCACGCATCTTCACCTTGTCCAGCAACTGCAAGGCGCGCTCAATGGCTTCGTCCACCGGCACACCCAGGTTGGCCGTTTGAGGAAGGGTGCAGTTCTTCAGCACCGTAAGGTGCGGGAACAGATTGAAGCTCTGGAAACACATACCCACCTGGCGACGCAACTGCTCCAGACGCTTGCCGTCGAGTGCCTGGCCCAACACTTCGATCGTGCCCTGCTGGTGCTGCTCGAGCTGGTTGATGCAGCGAATAAGGGTGGACTTGCCGGAGCCCGAAGGTCCACAGATCACCAGCTTCTCGCCGGCCGCCACCGACAATGAAATGTCACGCAGCACGTGAGTCTGTCCGTACCACTTGTTGAGGTTTTCGATACGCACGATAGGACCGCTATCGGTGTGATTGGCGATGCTCATGAGCGGTCATGCTCCAGGTTATTTTCGAGATGGCGGGCATAGCGCGACAACGCGAAGCAAATAATGAAAAAGTACAGGGCAAGGAAGATGTAGATCTCGTGGTCATGCCCCGCCCATTCAGCCGACGCCGCTGTGCTGCTGGCGATGCCGACGATGTCCAGCACGCCGACAACCATCACCAGCGTGGTTTCCTTGAACAGGCCGATAAACTGGGTCAACAACGGCGGTATGGTTTGTCGGAGCACCTGCGGCAGGATGATGTGCCCCATGGTTTTCCAGTAACCGAAGCCCAGCGCCTGTGCTGCCTCGTATTGCCCCTTGGGCAGGCTCTGCAAGCCGCCGCGCACGGTTTCGGCCATGTAGGCGGCGGTGAACAGGATCAGCACCACCTGCACCCGCAGCAGAATGTCGAACGCCACGCCTGGCGGCAGGAACAGCTGGATCATCAGCGACGCCATGAACAACAGACTGATCACCGGCACCGAGCGCACCAGCTCGATGTACAGCACGCAAAGAAGACGGATGACCGGCTTCTTCGAGCGCCGTCCCAGCGCCAGCAGAATGCCCAGCGGCAGCGCGAAAATCATGCCGATGGTGCCCAGCATCACGGTCACGGTCATGCCGGCAAACTGCGTCGACGAGACGCCTGGCAGACCTGCTCCGCCCTTGAGCAGCCACCACATCAGCAGCGGCAACATCACCAGGTACGCCAGCAAGGCACGGCGGTCCAGACGTTTGAAAAACAACAGGACGAACGCGCCGACGGCCAGCAGGAATGCCAGGTTGACTCTCCAGCGCTGAGCTTCTGGATAGAAACCGTAAACGAAGAGGTTCCAGCGTTCGATGACCGGCAACCAGCAGGCTGCGTGAGGATTACAGGCGTCACGGGTGCTGCCGACGAACGTCGCGTCCAGCACCAGCCAGTTGAGTGCCTTGGGGATGCACCATGCCAGCAGAGCCAGTACCAGCAGGGTCAGCAGCGAGTGGCCGACACTGGGGAACATCGACTGGCGCACCCAGCGCCAGGCGCGCACCGAGGGCGTCGCCTGGGGTGGCAAACGCACCGGGACGACATGAGTCAGTTCGTTCATGCTCAGTGCCCCCGCTTACTGATGCGATAGTTGTAGACGTTCATCGCCAGGGAAATCACCAGGCAGATCACGCAATAGGTCGCCATCACCAGCACAATGCATTCGATAGCCTGACCCGTCTGATTT
Source organism: Pseudomonas sp. 34 E 7 (assembly GCF_900005715.1). Lineage (NCBI taxonomy): Bacteria > Pseudomonadati > Pseudomonadota > Gammaproteobacteria > Pseudomonadales > Pseudomonadaceae > Pseudomonas > Pseudomonas sp. 34 E 7. The sequence continues at coordinate 22,568 of NZ_CVTX01000098.1, read as the reverse complement.
AACGTTGTGCCGCCGGTCGACGACACCAGCTCCATGAACCCAACCACGACGCCAAGCGATGAGTTCTTGACGATGTTCATGTAGGTGTTGGTTATTTGCGGGACCATGGCGTAAAGCGCTTGCGGTGCAATCAGCTGACGCATGGCGGTGCCTCGCACAAAGCCCAGCGCCTTCGCTGCTTCGTACTGGCCTCGGTGCACTGCCTGGATGGCGGCACGCACCGTTTCAGCGATGTAGCTGGCGCTGTAGAAAGAAAGCGCCAGCCACAGCGCCAGCAACTCCGGCACCAGCGTGGCACCACCGTGAAACCCGAAACCTTGACGGGTCGGCACGTCCCAGTGCAACGCGGTACCGCTGATCACGTACACCAGCATGGGCAGCACTAACGCGCACGCCATCACCCAGGGCCAGCAGCGTGGCGTAAACCCACGCCAGCGGGCACGTGCATCACGCAATTTGAAGGCGACGATAGCGGACAGCGCACCCACGCCCATCAATACCAGGCCCCAGCCGACGGCTGCGCCCTGTTGCGGCCACGGCACCTGCAGGCCGGCGTTACTCAGGAAAAACACGTCTGCCAGCGAGAAAGCCTGGCGCACACTGGGCAGTGCGAGCATCAATCCGTACCACCAGATCAGATGCACCACCAACGGCACGTTGCGCAGAAACTCGATACTCATCCCGCACAGGCGGTTGACCAGCCAGTTTTCCGAAACCCGGCCGACGCCCAGCAGCACGCCGATCAGCGTTGCCAGCACGATACTGATGACTGACACCAGCAAGGTATTGAGCAGGCCAACCAGATACGCCCGCCCGTAGCTGTCGGAGGGCGCATAGTCGATCAGCTGGAAACTGATGTCGTAGCCTGCCCGGTCAGTCAGAAAGCCGAAACCGGACGCAATGTTCAGGGCTTTGAGGTTCAGGCTTGCGTTGTGTGCCAGGCCATAAAACACCAGCACCACCAGCAACAGCACAAGCCCCTGCTGCAGCGCACTCAGCAGGCGCGCACGGTTAAAACGTTGGGTCAGCATGACTACATCCCGTTTCGTTGATTGAAGTTGGCCACTCAGCGGATCGGTGGCGCATACAACAACCCGCCGTCTTTCCAGAGGCGGTTCATTTCACGGGGGAAGTTCAAACCGGTTTGCGGACCAAGGTTACGGTCATAAATCTGCGCGTAGTTGCCGACCTGTTTGATCGCCCGGTACGCCCAATCGCTGTCCAGGCTGAACGCCTTGCCGATGTTGCCATCGGTGCCCAGCAAGCGCGCGACATCGGCTGACGCGGTTTTGTCCGCGTGCAGTTTATCGACGTTGTCGGAATCCACGCCCAGCTCTTCGGCCGTGATCAACGCATAGGCGGTCCAGGTCACGATGTTGCGCCACACGGCGTCGCCCTGCGCGACGTAGGCCCCCAACGGCTCCTTGGAAATGACCTCGGGCAGCAGCGGGTAATCGTCAGGCGTGTTGAACAACGCGCGGCGCGCCGCCAGGCCGGACATATCGTTGGTGATGGCATTGCACCGGCCTTTCTGGAAGGCGGCGAACAGCTCAGGACTCTTCTCAATGACCACCGTGCGGAAGGTCAGGCCGCGCTTGCCGAAATAGTCCGCAAGGTTCTGCTCCGAGGTCGTGCCTGGAGACAGGCAGAAGGTCGCGCCTGCCAGGTCGGTGAGCTTTCCGATCTTGTCCTCGGCATGCGTCATGAAGCCTTGCCCGTCATAGAACCAGATCGCCGTAAAGTCGACCCCCAGGCTCGCCACGCGGTCCGCCGTCCATGAGGTGGAACGCGACAGCACGTCAATCTCGCCAGAGGCCAGCGCGGTGAAACGGTTTTTGCCGGTGGTGGCGATGAACTCCACCTTGTTCGCATCGCCCAGCACGGCGGCCGCAATGCCACGGCAAAGGTCCGCATCCATGCCGGTCCATCGGCCCTGGTTATCAATGATCGAAAAACCCGGCTTGTCGCTGGCCACACCACAACGAAGGCTACCGTGTGCCTTTACGTTTTCCAGCACACCTGCATGTGCCGTGCAGGCGCCGAACATCATCAACGCCAGCGAGCACGTCTTGAGCAACGCGTTCAGACCATTCACTTTATGCATAACATTGCCCCGAAGCGGTAGTTGTTCTTATGATCGACGATGCACCCAAAGGGTCTTTGCAGGCTTGGGTTCATCAATACAATAACCAGCCATCGAAAGGTAACGATAGCGCCGATTGATTCACTTTCCGGTTCGGCCTATCGACTATTGGAATAACTATGGATATTGAGTGGTATGAGGATTTCCTTGCATTGGCAGACACGGGAAAATTTACCGCCGCTGCAAGCATGCGTAGATCGTCGCAGTCAGCCTTGAGTCGACGCATCCAATTGCTGGAAACGCGCCTGGGCGCAGTCCTGATCGACCGCAGCAAGAATCCCATCCGCTTGACAGTCGCCGGCCGGGCTTTGCTGCCGAACGCCCTGGAACTGGTACGTCTGGCACGCGACTGCGAGCAGAGCGTGAAAATTCTCGATTGCCCGTTGAGCTTCGCATCGCTGCACACCCTGGCCTGCAATTTCTTTCCGGACTGGATCAGCCACGCAATACCGCCAGGCGAGCGGGTGTTTACCCGCATCGACACCAGCTACCGCAGCACGGATGATTACTACATGGCACTGCTGTCCGGCCGCTGCGACTTCATCCTGTTTTATCGGGAAGCTGAATCGCAGGCTTACGCCCAGCGTGAGGAGTTCGAAACACTGTCGCTGGGTCACGACGAGCTTTATTGGGTGGCCACACCCCAACTGGCCGAGCATTGCACTCAATCAGATGGCCCGATTCCGTGGCTGACCTATTCCCGTAGCGCCCAGTTGCACGAACTCTCGCGCACCCAGGTCAGTCGCCACCCACAACCCGAACGCCTGCAACGGGTATTCGAAGCGACGGTGTCCGAGGCGCTCAAATCCATGGTCGCCAATGGCCACGGCGTCGCTTGCATGCCCCACACCATGGTCGCGGGGATGATTGAACAGGGCGAACTGGTCAGGCTGTATCCGCAAATGGAGCCTGATCATCTCGAGGTGATACTGGTGCGCTGGCTGGGTAATCACAACACGCAGGCGCAAGCGTTATGGGCGCGTCTGGCGGGTGCTTGATTGCGGATAAGAGCTTCGTTGGCGCATGAACATCCTGGCGATAAAGGCGATCGCGCCCGCTTGAACCTACGCGGACATCATCGCCCTTAATGCTGGAGTTCAGCAGGTGGCTTGGCCGGACGGCGATTCGCAGTAGCTCGCCAACATGAGTACAGACATTTTTCAGGCAAAAAAAAGCCACTCATCTGAGTGGCTTTTTTCTGAATCTTGGAGCGGGAAACGAGACTCGAACTCGCGACCCCGACCTTGGCAAGGTCGTGCTCTACCAACTGAGCTATTCCCGCTTGGTGATGCGCATTCTATAGAATCTTCGGCACCCGTCAACCCCTTGATTCAAAAAAGTTTTATTTCTTTTCCACGGTGGTGCGCAGGTGAGGCCAGGCGGCGCGCAGGTATTGCAGCATGGACCACAGGGTCAGGCCTGCGGCGACCAGCAGCAAGGCGTAGCCGGTCAGGACCCAGAACGAGAAGTCCGATGGGTTGGCCAGCAGGATGACCAGCGCGAGCATTTGCGCGGCGGTTTTCCATTTGCCCATGTTTGATACGGCGACATGGGCGCGGGCGCCGATTTCGGCCATCCATTCGCGCAGGGCCGAGACGACGATTTCGCGGCCGATGATGACGGCGGCCGGCAGGGTCAGCCACAGGTTGCCGTGCTCCTGCACCAACAACACCAGGGCCACGGCGACCATGAGTTTGTCGGCCACAGGGTCGAGGAACGCGCCGAAGGGCGTGCTCTGTTCCAGGCGGCGGGCCAGGTAGCCGTCGAGCCAGTCGGTGGCGGCGGCAAAGGCGAATACCGAACTGGACGCGGCGTAGCTCCATTCATAGGGCAAATAGAACAACAAAATGAAGATCGGGATAAGCAGGACGCGTAGAACGGTGATCAGATTAGGGATATTCATCGGCACAACTGGCTACGAGGTGAGAAGGCATTCTATTCGCTGTGCAGACTGGCATAAATCAATTCAGCGAGCTTTTTACTGATACCGGGTGCTTTGGCTATTTCGTCAATGCTGGCACGGGAGAGCTCCTGCAAGCCACCAAAATGTTTAAGCAAGTCGCGACGACGCGTCGGGCCGACCCCTGCAACGCCTTCCAGGGTTGAGGTTCGGCGGGTCTTGCCGCGACGCGCACGGTGGCCGGTAATGGCGAAGCGGTGGGCTTCGTCGCGGATCTGTTGAATCAGGTGCAGTGCCGGGGAATCGCCCTTCAAGGTGAACTCATGGGCGGCATCATTCAAGTACAACGTCTCGAAACCGGCCTTGCGCGTGGCGCCCTTGGCCACGCCAAGCAGGATCAGGTCGGGCACCGCCAGTTCGTTGAGAACGTCGCGGGCCATGGATAACTGACCCTTGCCACCGTCCACCAGGAGGATATCGGGCAACTTGCCCTCCCCGTCCTTCAACTTGCTGAAGCGCCGTGTGAGCGCCTGGTGCATGGCGGCGTAATCGTCGCCGGCGGTGACGCCTTCGATGTTGTAGCGCCGGTAGTCGGCCTTGATCGGGCCTTCAGGGCCGAACACCACGCAAGAGGCCACGGTGGCCTCACCGCTGGAGTGGCTGATGTCGTAACACTCCAGGCGCTGCGGAGGCTCGTCCAGGTTGAGCACCTCGGCCAGGGAATCGAAGCGCGCGGCAACGTGCTGTCGATTGGCCAGGCGTGCGCCCAGGGCCTGCTCGGCGTTGGTCACGGCCAGCTGCTGCCAGCGGGCCCGGGTGCCGCGAACGCGATGGCTGATGTCCAGCTCGCGTCCGCGCAGTTCGTGGATCGCCTCGATCAGGGTCGGGAAATCCTCGTGGACCACGTTGACGATTAGCTCCGACGGCAGGTCGCGCTCGGGGCTGCTCACATAGTACTGGCCGAGGAACGCCGCCATGACCTCGGAGACGTCTTCGTCGATGCCGGTCTGCGGGAAAAAATTCTTGCTGCCCAGCACTCGCCCGCCACGCACGCTGATCAGGTGCACACAGGCACCTCCCGGGTTGACGAACGCCGCAATCACGTCGACCTCGCCGGTGCCGCCTTCCATGCTTTGCTGGTCCTGGACGCGGCGCAGCAAGGAGATCTGATCGCGCAGTTCGGCAGCCTTCTCGAAATCCAGGGTACTGGCGGCGATTTCCATGGCCCCGGACAGCTCATCGGTGAGCGCGTTACTGCGCCCCTCGAGGAACATCACCGAGTGACGCACATCCTCGGCGTACTCGGCAGGTTCCACCAGCCCCACGCAGGGCGCCTTGCAGCGCTTGATCTGGTATTGCAGGCATGGCCGTGTACGGTTTTTGTAGAAGCTGTCTTCGCACTGGCGCACAAAGAACGTTTTCTGCAGCAGGCTCAGGCTCTCACGAATGGCACCTGCGCTCGGGTAAGGCCCGAAATACTTGCCCTTCTGCTTCTTCGCGCCACGGTGAATGCTCAGCCGTGGGAAAGCGCCGTCCGACAAGAACACGTAGGGATAGGATTTATCGTCGCGCAGCAGGATGTTATACGGAGGCCGCCATTCCTTGATCAACGTCTGCTCAAGCAGCAGCGCTTCGGTTTCATTGGCGGTGATGGTGGTTTCGACCTGGGCGATGCGCGCGACCAGGGCGGCGGTTTTGGGCGCCAGACCGGTCTTGCGAAAGTAACTCGCCAGACGGTTTTTCAGGTTCTTGGCCTTGCCTACGTAGAGCAGGCGCGCCTCGCTGTCGAACATGCGGTACACGCCGGGGCGGCCACTGCAGGTCGAGAGGAAGGCACTTGGATCAAACGGTGTGGTCATGTCAGGCGCTGGCGTCCACCATGCCGTGACGCACTGCGAGCAGGGTCAATTCAACATCACTGCTGATGGCGAGTTTCTCGAAGATGCGATAGCGGTAGGTGTTCACGGTCTTGGGCGACAGGCACAGTTTGTCGGAAATCGACTGCACCTTCTGGCAACCGACGATCATCAAGGCGATCTGGATCTCCCGCTCCGATAGCGCGTCGAACGGTGAATCGCTGGTGGGCTGGAAAGACTTGATCGCCAACTGCTGGGCAATCTGCGGGCTGATGTAGCGCTGCCCGGCAAATACCAGGCGAATGGCTTGCACCATCTCCGCCAGGCCGGCGCCTTTGGTTAGGTAACCGGCCGCCCCCGCCTGCAAGAGACGTGTAGGGAACGGGTCTTCCTCGCACACGGTTACCACCACAACCTTGATATCAGGATGGCTGCGCAATAATTTAGTCGTGGCGCCAAGACCGCCGATACCCGGCATCTTGACGTCCATCAGCACCACATCGGGTTTCAACTCCCGGGCCTTGATCAGAGACTCCTCTCCCGACTCGGCCTGGCCGACTACTTGCAGGCCATCGATGTCAGCCAGCATTCGTGTAATGCCTGTACGAACGAGATCATGGTCATCGACTACTAGCACCCTAATCAAGCAGACACCTCGCGATATGGTCTTTATAGGTTGCTGACCACCTTAGCAAAAAACCGGGTCGCAGACCTAGCCGCTGGCATCATATATATGGAGTTTGACCGCTTGGCGCGCGGCCATCGGCGGGTGGAGGGCCGGATTTGCTGGGCAAAAGGTCAGGAATCCTGCGGGTGCGGCTTGATTTTTCCATTCCTGGAAAGGGAATGCTCGGCCAGGGTCGAGGTGAGGCGGCGGATTGCATCCTGGTCTTCCTTGAACATCGCCCGGTAATCAACCAGGACTTTCTCTTCAAGCTGGCTCAGGTTTTCCAGTTGAATCGGCGTGGCAGCCCCGGTCAACACGTACAGGATATCCACGCCTCTCTCGGCCACACGGGACAAATAGTCGGCCTTGGGCGCACGCCCACCATTTTCATATTTGCCTTGTGCGTTGGTTTCAACGCCTCCGATTTCACCAAAAACTTTTTGCGACAGGCCAAGTCGCTCTCTTTCCTGCCTCAAACGCGAACCGATTCCACTCATTTGGATGTATGATCCTATTTGGCACACCCCAAGAGGTGACACACTCATCTCTTTGTTGAACGAACTTGAACGGTTTTGAACTATGCCCGGAATCCGTACTGCTGCACAAGCCAAGGCCTGGCTGGAACATCAGGGAAAGTCCGTTCAGGCGTTTGCCCGTGAACACGGCGTCGATCCGGCAACCACCTATCAAGTGCTCGCTGGGCGCAAAAAGGGACGGCGTGGGGAGGCCCATAAGGTAGCGGTACTTTTGGGCATGAAAGAGGGGATCATCCTTGCTGAGGCTGACGGCCAGAACGACGATCAGGAAGTCGGCTCCTGACCCAGTATGCGCTTATCAGGATCCGACGCAGGCTTTTAGCTTGAGGGACAGACGCGCTCCATTCGCCAGAAGCTGTCTTCTTCACCGACAACGCGCAATCCCATGCGCTCATAAAGCTGTTTGGCCGGATTGTTCTTGAATACGGTCAAACGCAACAGCCCCAGCGTGCGGGCCTTCAACGCCATTTGTTGCAGCACCCAGCTACCCGCGCCAAGTCCACGGTACTGCTCAAGCATATGCAATTCGCGGATATAGAGCGCGTTGCTGTCACGGCTCAAGCTGATGAACCCCAGCACACTGTCATCCTGACAGATCATCCAGTTTTCCCGACCGGCCCAAGCCGTATCGAAGCCATCGTTGGACCACAGCAACTGGTTTTGCTGGTAATAGCGGTTCATTGCCTGGTGGGTCAGGTTTCGTGCAAAGGGCAGGTACTGGTCCGTTGCAGCGCGCAGGTGGAAGGTCATTTACAGCGCCACCTCAGCGCAGTCGGGGTCAAGGCAGTCATGGTCGGATTCCGGCAATCAGTGTGGGACGTCGTTATCATATCGACACTCACGCCATAGCCGTAAGTCCCGCTGCGCGATAGAAATTTCTGATTGAATCCACCCGCGAAGCTCTAGTAAGCTGCCCAACATCATTTGGAGATCGACCATGTTGCCACTCACCCGCACTCAGGTTTGCCCTGCCGCCAGCGCCTCGCGCTCGGTGTCGGCTACCCGTGTGAACGGTTCGAGCGCACTGGTCAGCTTTTATTTTGGGTATTGGTTTAGCCACTGGCGCGCCTGATACCTGAAATCGGCGCCCACTACTCAAGGGGTCGCCTGCCAGAGAAATCTAACCCCCGGTCGGCTCCCCGACCGGGGGTTTTGTTTTTCCAGGCCCGGATAATTTGCTCAATCAAACACACTTGAAGGAATCACGACATGAACTACGCCACCTATTACCGCTACGACACTTGCGCTGCATGGCGATTTAGCCAGCTCCGTTCGGGACAGCCTGCCGCCTCCGACCGGTCACCTCTTGGTGGCAAGCCAACACACGTAGCCGATACGGCCAATTGTCGAACACCCCAGTAGGCCAAGCGTGCGGGAATTGCCCGCCGCTTGCCCAGGAAACCTTGAATATGAACGCCTCCGTCGCCGCTTTACCCGTCTCTACGCTGACCAGCGCCAATGAAGCCCTGACCCAGCGCCTGCCCAGTACCCATGAGCTCAAGCATCAACTGCCCCTCAGTCCGTTCCTCAATGAACAGGTGCATGCCCATCGCCACGCCGTGCGCGCCATCCTTGATGGCCAGGACTCACGCTTGTTGGTGATTGTCGGCCCGTGCTCGATACACGACCCGCAGTCGGCCATGGAATACGCGCGCAACCTCAAGAAGCTGGCGCTTGAAGTCAGCGACCAGATGCTGCTGGTCATCCGCGCCTACGTCGAAAAACCCCGCACCACCATTGGCTGGAAAGGCCTGGCTTACGACCCGCACCTCGATGGCAGCGATGACATGGCCGCAGGCCTGGCCCTGTCCCGGGAACTGATGCGCGAGATGCTGCGCCTGGGCTTGCCGGTTGCGACCGAGCTTCTGCAACCCATGGCCGCCGGCTACTTCGACGACCTGCTCAGTTGGGTGGCAATTGGCGCGCGCACCACTGAATCGCAGATCCACCGCGAAATGGCCAGCGGCCTGGGCATGCCCGTGGGCTTCAAGAACGGGACCGACGGCGGCGTTGCGATTGCCTGCGACGCGATGCGCTCGGCCTCGCACCCGCACCGCCACTTCGGCGTCGACAGCCTGGGGCACCCGGCCATCATCCAGACGCCGGGCAACCCCGACACCCACCTGGTGCTGCGCGGCGGTCACCGCGAACCGAATTACGATGCGCAGAGCGTCTCCCAGGTGAAACACGACCTGGCCAAGTCCAAGGTCGCTGCGCGCATCATGGTCGATTGCAGCCATGCCAACAGCGGCAAGGACCCGCTGCGCCAGCCGGCGGTGTTCAACGAGGTGCTGGAGCAGCGCTTGCAGGGCGACACGTCGTTGATCGGCATGATGCTCGAAAGCCATCTGTTCGAAGGCTGCCAGCCGCTGGGCCCGTCAATGAAATACGGCGTGTCGGTGACTGATGGTTGCCTGGGCTGGGCGGGCACAGAGCAGTTACTGCGCAGCGCCGCCGAGCGCCTTCGCGACTAGGCTCCGACGGCCGGCTGGCGGGATAATGCCCTTAACCACGGCAACACCCGCAAGCCGGCCAGGGTGTGGGGCGGGTCGATGATCTCCATGAAATGCTCGAGATTGACGTTATCCGGCACGCCCGGCAGGCGTACCGATACGGTCGGCATGGCGTCGGCGGGTACGTCCAGGTCCAGGTTGTCGTATACCAGCACATGGAGCGCCTGCGGGTTGGGCCCGCTTGCATGGGCCGCCAGGACCGCATTGATGATCAGCACATCGAAGGGTTCGGCCGGAATGGCGGTAAGGATCTGGACTTCGTCAAAGGTCTGCACCGGCACAATTCGGTGATACCCCAACTGGTTGAGCATTTTCTCGATGTACAACCGTTGCAAGTGCAAGTCATCGGCAATGAGGATGGTCAGTGCTTTGTTCGGCATGGCAAACCCCTGGGCAGGCAGCGCTCGTCAGTGAGCGTCGCCCATTTTCCAGACAAATCCCGAACACAAAATCAGGCTTATTCCCCCTTCGTGTAGGACTTCTCCCAAAAGCTCCCAATGGCCGTTAATCGGGATCAAGGCTGATTGCAATAAAGGCTCAGCCCACCATGCAAAGCGAGGATAGCCTCCTCGACAGCCTCGGTCGTCGCGGCCAGCGCGGTGCGGTCCTGCCTTTCACAAACAGCCTCCAGGGCTTCACAGCGCGCGATCAGAACCTGTGCCTTGACCATTCGTGCCCCTCCCTTGGCGCGATGTGCGAGGTCGTGCAACTTGGCGAAGTCAGCCTTGCGCTGCAGCGTCGGCAACAGCCCCCGGTCCGCCTCCAGGCTGTCGAGCAAGGGGATCAGCAGCTCGGTGAGCGCGTGGTGGTCCTCCCCCGTCAACGTGATCAGGGTACTCAAATCAAACGCCGCCGCTTCAGGGCCCGGGGCGTAAGTGGAGCGTGACGCCAGCGCAGCGCGCAAATCGTCAATCCCGGTGGGTTTGAACAGGCAACCATCCATCCCGGCCTGCCGGCAGCGCTCGGCTTCCTCGGGTTGGGCATTGGCGGTGAACCCCAGGAGCAGGCACGGCGCCAGCCCTGATTCACGCTCCAGTAAGCGGATGTCCCGCGCCAACTGATAGCCGTTCTTGAACGGCATATTGCAATCGGTAATGACGCCATCGAACTGCCCCGCGCGCCAGTGCTCAAGCCCTTGAATGCCGTCCTCGGCCGTGGTGATGCGATGACCGAGGAAACTCAACTGTCGAGCCAGCAGCAAACGGTTGGCAGGGTAGTCGTCCACCACCAGGATACTCAAGGCATGAGGCGGCGTGACGGGAGCGCTCGCCGCCGTCCCCTCCTGCGGCACTGCAGCGGTCATGACCAGGGCCAGCGTCACATCCAGCCGGGTGCCCTGCCCCAGCACACTGCTCAAGTGCAGCTGCCCGCCCATCATTTCGCACAGGTTGCGGCTGATCACCAGCCCCAGGCCGGAGCCGCTACGCGCCGATTGCTCACCATTGCTGCCCTGGATAAAGGGGCTGAACAGGCGCAACTGGTCCTGGGCACTGATGCCAATCCCGGTGTCCTGCACCCACAATTGCAGTTTCAGGTGCTCCCCATCGAACGTCGCATGGGCACCGAGCGTGACCTGCCCGTTGTGGGTGAACTTGATGGCATTGCTCAGCAGGTTCGACACCACTTGCTTGAAACGCAGGGGGTCAACCAGCACCATGCGATCAATCGATGGATCGAGTTCAACTTGCAGCGCCAACCCCTTGGCCCGCGCCAAACCTTCGAACACGCGTGCCACCGACGTCAGTAATTCATGCGGATTGGCCGGTTCCAGGACCAACGACAGATGACCGGATTCGATCCGCGCGATATCCAGAATATCGCCGATCAACTCCAGCATGCCGCGCGAAGCCTCCGAAGCCACCTCCAGGGCATCCCGGTCCGCCAAGCCCTGTTCCGCGCTTTTCAGGGCCAGCTCGATCATGCCGATCACTGCATTCATTGGCGTGCGGATTTCGTGGCTCATGGTCGCCAGAAAGGTAGTCTTCGCCCGGTTGGCGGCGTCGGCATCGTCCTTGGCTTCCTGCAACTGACCCAACAATTGTTGGCGCTCGCTGACATCGACCCACCCGGCAATCATGCCCACCACTTTCTCGTCACCGTCGCGATACGGCAACATCCATTGGTAGATGGTCAGGGCCTCGCCACTGGGCAACTTGAGTATGCGGTCATGAATCTGTGGCTCACCGTCGGCCATCAAGCGCAGGTAATCCTGATGGAACGACTGAGCCTGTGGCAGGTTGCCGGCGTCGGTTTCAACCACTGTTTTACCAATCACGTCTTCAAGCTTGTAGCCAAATACATCCAGATAAGCGTTATTGCAGGCCATCAAGCGCCCTTGGCGGTCACGCACATAAATCGGGTGGGGGGTGCCGTCGATCAATACACTCATAAAGCGCATCTGGTCGCTCAAGGCGCGTTCGGCCTGGACGCGCTTGCGAATCAGACTGCGCAGATAGATGGCCCAGCTCAGCGTGACGATCAATAACAACGCGGCCAGCCCGAACCCCTGAATGATCACGTTGCGGTGACGCAGCCAGTAACTGTCTTCGATAATCACCTCACTGCGCCACTGGGCAATCATCTCATCCATTTCCTGCGGGGTGATGCTCAGCAGCGCCTTGTCGAGGATCGAATAAAGCTCCAGCTGACTGCGGTTGACCCCGAACGTGATACGCGCCGGCTCCGAGCCGACCGTGCTGGTGATGCGTAACCGATTGCGGTAATACCGGGCGATCATATAGCGCGCGCTGATCAACGAATTGACGGCCGCCTCCGCTTCGCCTCTGGCCACCATCGCCATCGCTTGCTCCGCGCTGTCCACATCGATAAACACGACGCCGGGAAAGTCCCGCGAGATGGTATCGCGCAACCCGTTGCCGTTGATCATCGCCAGGCGTTTACCCACCATATCTTCCATTGTCACAGGGCTATGTTCATCCCCTCGGGTTACCAGCACCAGGGCATTGGTCAGGTAGGGCCGGGTAAACCGCACCTTTTCCGCGCGCTCGACGCTGGGGGTCACGACCGCCAGCATATCCGCCGCGCCCGTGCTGACCTGGTCGATCTGGCCCGGTATCGAGTTGCCCGGCACCACGTCGAACTTCAGGCCGGTGCGCAGGCTGATACGTGACAGCACCTCGGCGCTCAGCCCCTCGAACTGTCCCTGATCATCGACGACGGACAGCGGCAGGAGTTTGTCGAGCACCGCCACCTTGACCCGCGGATGCTTGAGGAGCCAGCGCTGCTCACTGGCGCTCAGGTGCAACCGGCCAGCACCGACAATACCGAGGTTGCCGCCACTCCAACGGCGTAATATTTCCATCTGCTCACCGGCGGGAATCGCCTCCAGCGCCGCATTGATGATCGGCGGCAGCCGCGTATTCTGCCGGGTGAACGCAAACCCGAATGGGTTGGCTTCGAGGGTGGAAAAATCCGCCATGCGCACAATATTGAGCTGGTTGCGGTTGATCAGGTAATTGGTGCTGATGGCATCGCCCAGGTACACATCGGCGCGGCCAAACGCTACTGCGCCGATCGCCTCGAAGGCCGAAGAAAACAATTCCACGCGGGCATGGGGGTAGAACGCCCGTACCACCTCGGGCTGCAGATAGTGATAAAGCATCGCCACGCGCTTGCCCGCCAGGTCATCGCTCAGCGCCTGGCTATCGTTGGTACGGGTCACCAGAGTGGGTTGGTCATTGGCGTAGGAGCGCGACAGGATCAGTTGCGGGTCGGCCGCCTCATAGCCATTGGCCGAACCCAGGAAGTCCACATCACCGCGTTTGAGGGCTTCGATCACTTCATCGCGGGTTTCGTAGCACCGAACCTCAATGGGAATATTCAGGGCCTGGCTGATCAGCGCTGCGAAATCGGCGGTAATCCCCTCGAGCTCTTCACGGTTATTGGTCAGGTCGAAGGGTGCGTAATCGGGCGCGGAAACGCCCATCAGCAACCTGCGCCGTTCGCGCAGCCAGCGCCAGTCGGGCTCTTGCAGCGTGACGATGGGAGGGTCGATACGAGAGTGGCCCAATAGCCGCAAAACATTGGGCTCATCAAGGGCCATCGCGACCATGGGCAACAGGCTCAACCAGAGAAACGTGGCGAACCGCTTGAACGCGATGGCGACCATTTCAAATCAGATCAGATGATTGCGCTGGGCAAATTTGGACAGGTGCACCACTGAGGACATCCGTAACTTCTCCTTGAGACGCGTCTTGTAAGTGCTGATGGTCTTGTGGCTCAACAGCATGTCTTCAGCAATTTCCTTGTTGCCCAGCCCCAGGGCCAGCTTCTGCAGGACGGTCAATTCACGGTCCGACAGGCACTCGATCATCTGCCGCTCGGTTTCCTGCAGGTCGTCACGGCGGACCGAGCTGGTGGGCAGGCTCGGGAAACAACTGTAGCCCGACTGGATCGCTCGGATAGCCTTTTGCAGCTCATCCAGCTCGCCGGTCTTGGCCACGAACCCCATGGCGCCGGCGCGCATGCAACGGGTGGAAAAAAACACGGCCAGGTAGGAGGTCAGCACCAGGATCCTGCACGGCAGGCCCAGGGCCTTGACCCGACTGATCACCTCCAACCCTCCCAGCTTGGGCATCGCCAGGTCAAGGATGATCAGCTCGGGACGTTGCTCCCGCGCCAATTGCATTGCATCTGCACCGTCACCCGCCTGATAGATCTCATCGAATCCTTCCTCCTTCAGCAGATATTTGACCGTCGCACGTATAAAAGGATGGTCATCCACGATTAATGCTTTGCTCATACACACCCCTAGGCGATCGAAGTACCCTTACATATCAAATGGGACCTAGGTACCTGTGAGATATGACAGTTCCGACAAACGGCACTGCACCCTCATCAGGACGATAACCACTCGCAGCCTGGTCCCTTCCATTGAAACATCACGAGCAATCACGGATGGACCAGAACGGGCAGCCAGCCGTAAGTGCCCAACCTTAACAATGCAATGATGTTTTGATTGAAGGGATAGTCCTGACTACTTGTAGGATTTTTCCTCACGAAAAGCCTAGTCGATATTGGCTCAACGGGCGGTTCGGGCACACGGGTCAGTCGGTGGTACTTGGGCTCCAGAACGCCTGCACCACCAGACTGGAGGTGGAAATACGCGCCACCAACGCGTCCAGCTCGTCACCGTCGACCGACGTCGCGGCGAGGGTGGCTTCGATTTCGACTTCTTCGCTGCCGAAGGGGCGTACATCGACATCGCTGGCCGGGTAGTTGCATCGCGCCAGCTCCGCCTCCAACAGCACCATGACTGCCTGTTGCTGGCTACGCCGTGCGATGACATAGAGAATGTTGGTCACCTCGGCCGAGACCACGTCCAACGGCTGACGGTTGATGTTATTGACGATCGGGCGCAGCAACGTATTGGCCGCCAGCACGAACAGCGTTCCCAGCAATGCCTCGAGAATCAGGTCGGCCCCCGCACAGGCACCGACTGCGGCCGATGCCCACAGGGTGGCGGCCGTATTGAGCCCGCGCACATTGCCCTCCTCGCGCATGATCACACCGGCCCCCAGAAAACCGATACCCGACACCACGTACGCGACCACGCGCACCGCGCCTTCGGCACCGCCCAGCCGATTGGCCATGTCGACAAAAATCGCCGCGCCGACCGCCACCAGTACATTCGTACGCAGACCTGCGGTGCGCTGACGGTATTGGCGTTCAAAGCCGATCAGACCGCCGAGAACAAACGCGGCGCTGAGGCTGACCACGGTGTCGACCAGTGAGTCGAGGTTGATGTTGTTGATGGCCTGCATAAAAAAATCTCCATGACTGCTGCGGCAACCGAGCCCCTGTTACTGCCAGCCAAACTTGCGGATGTAGTAGCCCTTCACTGCCTGGGTCAATGCCATGTAGGCCAGCAGAATCACCGGCAGGAACACAAAGTACAGCGACGGCAGTGCCTGCAATTTGAAGTAATGCGCCAACGGCCCCATCGGCAGAAAGATCCCGACGGCCATGATCACGCCTGTCATCACCATCAGCGGCATTGCCGCGCGGCTTTGCAGGAACGGGATTTTCGGGGTGCGGATCATGTGCACGATCAACGTCTGGGTGAGCAGCCCCACCACGAACCAGCCCGACTGGAACAGGGTCTGGTGGTCCGGCGTATTGGCATCGAACACATACCACATGAGTGCGAACGTGGTGATGTCAAAGATCGAACTGATCGGCCCGAAGAACAGCATGAAACGGCCCACATCCGCCGGCTGCCAGCGTTGTGGCTTGGCGAGCATGTCGTCGTCGACGTTGTCGAATGGAATCGCGATCTGCGAGATGTCATACAGCAGGTTCTGCACCAGCAAGTGCATCGGCAGCATCGGCAGGAACGGAATAAACGCACTGGCCACCAGCACCGAGAACACATTGCCGAAGTTGGAACTGGCCGTCATCTTGATGTACTTGAGCATGTTGGCGAAGGTGCGCCGACCTTCCAGCACGCCCTCTTCCAGCACCATCAGGGTCTTTTCCAGCAGGATGATGTCGGCGGCTTCCTTGGCGATGTCCACCGCGCTGTCCACCGAAATACCGATATCGGCTGTGCGCAGCGCCGGCGCATCGTTGATGCCGTCCCCCATGAACCCCACCACATGCCCGTTGGCCTTGAGCAGACGCACAATGCGTTCCTTGTGGCTGGGCGTGAGCCTGGCGAATACGTTGGTGGTTTCCACCGCCTGCGCCAGCTCGGCGTCGGTCATGTCTTCGATATCGTTGCCCATCAGCAGCCCTTGTTGCTCCAGGCCCACTTCACGGCAGATCTTCGCTGTGACCAGCTCGTTGTCACCGGTCAGCACTTTCACCGCCACGCCATGCGCCTTCAAAGCCTTGAGGGCGGGCGCGGTGCTTTCCTTGGGCGGATCGAGAAACGCCACATAGCCGATCAGCGTCAGGTTGTTTTCATCCGCCAGGGTGTAGGTATCACGCCCGGCCGGCATCGGCTGCGCCGCGACTGCCACCACGCGCAGGCCTTCTTCGTTGAAGGCCGCGGTAACCTGGCGAATGCGCGCCAGCAGCTCTGGCGTCAGCGCTTCATTGACGTCGCCATGGCGCACGCTGGTGCACACCGACAAAATCTCCTCCACCGCGCCCTTGCAGATCAACAGGTGCGGCTGGTCCTGCTCGGCCACCACCACCGACATGCGACGACGGTTGAAGTCGAACGGAATCTCATCAACCTTCTGAAACGCGGTACCGACTTTCAATTCACGATGGATCTCCACGTGCTCGAGCACGGCCACATCCAGCAGGTTTTTCAAACCGGTCTGGTAATAGCTGTTGAGGTAGGCCATTTCCAGCACATCGTCAGACTCCCGGCCCCACACGTCCACGTGGCGCGCCAGGAAAATCCTGTCCTGGGTCAGCGTGCCGGTCTTGTCGGTGCACAACACATCCATGGCGCCGAAGTTCTGGATCGCGTCCAGGCGCTTGACGATGACCTTCTTGCGCGACAGGAACACCGCGCCCTTGGCCAACGTCGAGGTGACGATCATCGGCAGCATTTCGGGGGTAAGGCCCACGGCAATCGACAGCGCGAACAGCAACGCTTCGGTCCAGTCACCCTTGGTGAACCCATTGATGAACAACACCAGCGGTGCCATCACGAACATGAAGCGAATCAGCAGCCAACTGACCTTGTTGACCCCATGCTGGAACGAGGTGGTGGCGCGGTCGGTTGCCGTGACACGTTGCGCCAACGCACCAAAGTAGGTGCTGTTACCCGTAGCAAGAATCACCGCCGTGGCGGCGCCGGACACCACGTTGGTGCCCATGAACAGGATGTTTTCCAGATCCAGCGGGTTGCGGGTATGGGCATCCTGCTGCTGGGCGAACTTCTCCACCGGCATGGATTCACCGGTCATCGCCGCCTGGCTGACGAACAGGTCCTTGGCACTGAGTACGCGGCAATCGGCGGGAATCATGTCGCCGGCCGACAACACGATCAGATCGCCCGGCACCAATTGCCTGATCGGCAGCTCAAGGCGCTTGGCCGCGTCCCGGCGCAGCACGGTCGCCGTGTTGCTGACCATCGCCTTCAACGCGTCGGCGGCCTTGTTCGACTTGGCTTCCTGCCAGAAGCGCAACAGGGTCGACAGCACCACCATGGAGAAAATCACCGTGGCCGCCTTCATGTCCTCGGTCAGCCAGGAGATCACCGCCAGCAAGGTCAGCAGCAGATTGAACGGGTTTTTATAGCAGTGCCACAGGTGCACCCACCAGGGCAGCGGCTGCTCGTGCTCGACCTCATTGAGCCCATATTGCCCGCGCAGCGCGTCGGCCTCCTGGGTGTTCAGCCCCTCGGCATGGCTGCCAAGCGTGCCCAGCACCTGCACGGCACTGCCATTGGCTGCGGCCACCAGGGTTTGCGCCAGGCTGGGCGGTACTTCGCGGCTGACACTGGCGTCGGTCACGGTCTCCAGCATCGCCAGGCGGCGAAAATGCCGGGCGATATGCCGGGTCCGCAGGAATCCGGCGAAGAACTCTTTGAGTAGGCTGAGGTTCATGGTGTTACTCCTGCGCGAGGAAAAACCCGTCGTGCAGGTACTGGCCGCCCGCGCCGTGCCCGTCAAACACAGGCACAGCCGAACCTGGCCCGCCCGCCGTAAAAGGCAGGCGCGTCCGTAGCCTCCCGAGTCAACTCAGGTGCTGGTCAGCGTCGATGAGAGAGGATCAGGCAGACGCCAGGACTGGCCACTGCCGGGATGCCGCTTCTCGCTTTTGTGGCGAGACAACGGCATCTGAAACATGCGCGTTACCTTGCCAAGTATGTGCCGGTTACCGAAACCGGCCGACTACTGTCACTCGAACAAGTACCCACTGAGGGTCTCCGCTATTGATGAAAACGCGCGAAGCTTACGCCGCGATGTTGCCAGAGTAAACCGTAGGAAAGTGCCTGAATGGGGAATAAGAAATTTCTTCAGGATGGGTTCAGGAATGCCGTCCTTCACGACACCGCTGAGCAAATGTGGGAGGGGGCTTGCCCTCGATAGCGGTGCATCAGTCAAGATATCAGTGGCTGATACTCCGCCATCGGGGGCAAGCCCCCTCCCACATTTGGATCGCAGCGCATCAGTTAGAAGCCGTCGACTGTGAGGCCGTCAGCCGCCTGGCCACAGGTCCGACGCCGTACCGCCATTTACTGTGGGAGGGGGCTTGCCCCCGAAGACGGTGCGTCAGTTACGCATTCATTAGCAGGCAAGCCTACCTATGAGCCAGCGCTTTCACTCATGAGCCTGCCTGCTATCTTGAATCTCCCCATCACGGCAGAACTGCGGGATACGGCCATTAAGGGAAGGCAAATAACTCCACCGGTAAGTACCCGCAGATGAGGTTGGCTGTCGCCGCAAAAAAGCCAAAACCACCTCTGAAGCAATAGCCAATGCCAATGACTGACCCGGACATTGATGTCTCCCCGAGCCGAAGCTGAAGGTTCGTCGTTGCGTTCGCTTGAGCAGGAAGCTGTCGGGGTCCGGGTTGGCGCAGGGGTCTCGGTTGGCAGCGGCGAGCAGTAATAAAATGGTATCGCCCGCCTCTAATACGCTGCCACCCATCGTGCACCGCCTGGCAACAAACCGACGAGTGTTTTGTACCGGTGAATCGTAGCGGGCGACCTCTGCCACCCACTCAGCGACGAGTGTCGGTGTGGCCTGCATGTTTTCGAACAGGTCAGGATTACGCTGGAACGCTATGAGGGTGTTGCCGATCAGCCCAGCGGTGGCTTCGCAGGTCTGTGAAAACAGCCCGATCATATTCGCTACCAACGCATCATCGTCTTTCCAGGGGGAGGCTTCGTAATCGCGATAAAGACGGCCCAACACGCCGCTACCCTTATCGCCGTGACTCAACAGTTCCCCGACCATCCGGCTCAGCCGAGCCGCCCCGCAATGGGCTCTACCGAGTTGAGCCTCGTCACTTAACGGCGACAGACAAGCGACAAAATCCCGTGTCAGCTGCGCGACTTCTTGTAGTTGGCTGGAGGTGAAGCCCATCAACGTCGCCATGACCGACACCGGTAACGTGAACATCCACTCATTCGGGTTATCGCCCGAGACATCAAGCGTCTCAACAACCTGCGCCACGATGCCTGCGATGTTTTCCGTGCCCATCAAGGCCAGGGTGGGTTCGATAACCCTGCGGGGACACTGGTGTTGCGCCCCCTCGTTCATGCGCATCAAACGACCGAAAATATCGCCTGCGGCGCCTTGTGCAATGGCCGCTGGAATCGGCTCGTGCAATGGACATACAAGGCAGTCGGGATGCGCCAGAATAGCCTCGACAACGCAGGCGCCACTGGCAATCCATAAACCAAGATTTGCATCGAATGACAGGCCCCTTTGATGTCTGATGCGTGCGTAATAACCGTAGGGGTCGACATGGGTGGCGGCTTCAAACGGCGTCATTTGGCGGTCCTTTTCACGAAGAACGGCTACTATCGAACAATCGTCACACCGACAATTCGCCCAGGAACGAAATATGGATTTCCAAAGCAATGACACCGCCATTTCTCGTGTCGCAGGCGCCATTGCGGAACCCGCGAGGACAAAAATGCTTTGCTCGCTGATGGACGGTCACGCCCGTACCAGTACCGAAATGGCCGTCATCGCCGACATCAGTGCATCCACGGCGAGCGCGCACCTGGCAAGGCTTAAAGAGGACGGTTTGATCAAACTGCACACGCAGGGCAGGCACCGCTACTTCAGCCTGGCAGACGCGCACGTGGCCCAAGCTATTGAAGCCCTCATGGTGATCAGCCGAAACGCGCAGACCCGGTTTGTTTCGACGACCCCCACTCGATTGCAGTTGGCGCGGACCTGCTATGACCACATGGCAGGATCCCTGGCTGTAAAACTTCACGACTATTTCATCGACTCGGGCTGGCTGACCCTGCCGGATGCGGGTGACGGTACGTATCAGCTCACCGTGGAGGGCGAAAAAGGCATGACAGGGCTCGGTATCGAAATAGAAACCGTAAGGGCACAGCGACGTCGTTTCGCTTGCTCATGCCTGGATTGGAGCATGCGCCGCCCTCACCTCGCAGGCGCATTGGGGGCCGCTGTTCTACAGGCCGTTACAAGCCGCAAATGGGTTATCCAGGACCTCGATAGTCGGGCGTTGGCATTGACGCCCAAGGGGCGAAAGGCGCTGTACGGCAGATTTGGAATCAGGGTTGAGGAGAAATCAGGCGCCGTGACCTCATGAGACCGGTATTTGCATCTCTTCAATCATCCCGCGTCAGCACTTCCAGCAATTCAATTTCGAAACGCAGATTGCTGTTCGGCTTGATATGCGCGCCCATCGAGCGCTCGCCATAGGCCAGGTGCGCCGGTACATACAACGTGCGCACACCGCCAACCTGCATGCCCATCAAGCCTTGGTCCCAGCCCTTGATCACGCGGCCGGTGCCGATCACGCACTGGAACGGCTTGCCCCGCTCCCACGACGAATCGAACACCGTGCCATCTTCCAGGGTGCCGGTGTATTGGGTGGTGATCAGCGCGCCCTTGACCACGGTTTTGCCGATGCCCAGGCGGATGTCGGTGACCTGCAGTTCGTCGTTGCTCATGGGAGTCTCATTGGAAGCGTGAAAGGCTGGGGTTTTCCCAGAATCGGCGGGGTTTGGCAAGTGTAGGAACAGGCATCTGGTGGAAATGGCACAAAACCAAATGTGGGAGGGGGCTTGAGGTGGTCAACTTTTTCCGGACACCTCAATCGGTGTTTTCAGGCTGTTTGCCGCTCGTACTGATTGGGCGGCAAATAGTCTAACGATGAATGCATTCGTCGTTCATTGTAGAACCGCACAATGTAATCCGTGACGTCCCTGATTGCTTCATCATGATTGGCATAGTCCTTCCTCCAAACACGCTCCATCTTCAGGTTCAAGAAGAAACGTTCCATGACTGCGTTGTCCCAGCAGTTGCCCTTGCGGCTCATGCTGCAGCGCAAGCCATGTCGTGTCAGCATGGCTTGGTAAGTAGCGCCTGCATACTGGCTGCCCCGATCTGAGTGCGCGATCAGACCCGGTTTAGGCTGTCTCTGTGTGATGGCTAGTTGCATAGCACTGCACACCAACTCTGCGCGCATATGCGGAGCCATGGACCAGCCTACGATCTTGCGTGAATACAAATCCATGACAGCCGCCAAGTACAGCCAGCCGCTTCGAGTGCGAATATAAGTGATGTCAGCAACCCATGATTGGTTGATCTGCTCGGGGTTAAACTGGCGGTTGAGCAGGTTCTCAGCTACCGGGAAATTATGATTACTGTTGGTGGTATGAACGAACTTGCGCTTCCAGATCGGGCGTAAATCCTGTTGTTTCATCAGCCGACGGACCTTGTGCCGCCCAATGGATACGCCATCGCTACGCAGTGCTTTCATCACCCGACGACTGCCATAACAGTGCTCATTGGTCATGAACGTAGCTTTGACCTGAGCTGCAACCGGACAGACAGCTTTTGGCTTAAAAGACCGCTGACGAGCTTCATAGAACCCCGAACGGCTGATCCGCAAAACCCGGCAGATACGTATTACCGGGTAGGCCTTGCATTGCATTTGGTGAACCAATTGGTGGATCACTTCAATTCGCGGGCAAAGAAGGCCGTAGCTTTTTTTAATATATCGTTGTCAGTCTTCAGCTCGCGGATCTGCTGCTCAAGCTGACGAATACGCTGTTGCTCGCTGGTTAACGGTTTACCAATCCCTGTACCACCTAACTGCTCGGCTTGGTACTGCTGGACCCAGCGGCGCACGGCAGTGTCACTCAAGTCTAAATCGGTACAAACGGAGTTCACGCTCAGGCCTTGGTCAACAATCATCTTGCAGACTCTTAGCTTGAAAGCGGCGTCGAATTTTCTGTACTTCTTGGTCATGGAATACTCCTCAATAGGTGTAGTTTCACCTATTGAGGTGTCCGGGACTATTAGACCAGCTCA
>NZ_CVTX01000186.1:24386-38730 GCF_900005715.1 Pseudomonas sp. 34 E 7 | reverse complement strand
TGAGGTGGTCAACTTTTTCCGGACACCTCAATCGGTGTTTTCAGGCTGTTTGCCGCTCGTACTGATTGGGCGGCAAATAGTCTAACGATGAATGCATTCGTCGTTCATTGTAGAACCGCACAATGTAATCCGTGACGTCCCTGATTGCTTCATCATGATTGGCATAGTCCTTCCTCCAAACACGCTCCATCTTCAGGTTCAAGAAGAAACGTTCCATGACTGCGTTGTCCCAGCAGTTGCCCTTGCGGCTCATGCTGCAGCGCAAGCCATGTCGTGTCAGCATGGCTTGGTAAGTAGCGCCTGCATACTGGCTGCCCCGATCTGAGTGCGCGATCAGACCCGGTTTAGGCTGTCTCTGTGTGATGGCTAGTTGCATAGCACTGCACACCAACTCTGCGCGCATATGCGGAGCCATGGACCAGCCTACGATCTTGCGTGAATACAAATCCATGACAGCCGCCAAGTACAGCCAGCCGCTTCGAGTGCGAATATAAGTGATGTCAGCAACCCATGATTGGTTGATCTGCTCGGGGTTAAACTGGCGGTTGAGCAGGTTCTCAGCTACCGGGAAATTATGATTACTGTTGGTGGTATGAACGAACTTGCGCTTCCAGATCGGGCGTAAATCCTGTTGTTTCATCAGCCGACGGACCTTGTGCCGCCCAATGGATACGCCATCGCTACGCAGTGCTTTCATCACCCGACGACTGCCATAACAGTGCTCATTGGTCATGAACGTAGCTTTGACCTGAGCTGCAACCGGACAGACAGCTTTTGGCTTAAAAGACCGCTGACGAGCTTCATAGAACCCCGAACGGCTGATCCGCAAAACCCGGCAGATACGTATTACCGGGTAGGCCTTGCATTGCATTTGGTGAACCAATTGGTGGATCACTTCAATTCGCGGGCAAAGAAGGCCGTAGCTTTTTTTAATATATCGTTGTCAGTCTTCAGCTCGCGGATCTGCTGCTCAAGCTGACGAATACGCTGTTGCTCGCTGGTTAACGGTTTACCAATCCCTGTACCACCTAACTGCTCGGCTTGGTACTGCTGGACCCAGCGGCGCACGGCAGTGTCACTCAAGTCTAAATCGGTACAAACGGAGTTCACGCTCAGGCCTTGGTCAACAATCATCTTGCAGACTCTTAGCTTGAAAGCGGCGTCGAATTTTCTGTACTTCTTGGTCATGGAATACTCCTCAATAGGTGTAGTTTCACCTATTGAGGTGTCCGGGACTATTAGACCAGCTCACACATCTGAAGGTGTGAACGCGGTCAGTGTGGGAGGGGGCTTGCCCCCGATGCGGTGTGTCAGTGAATGCCTGTGTAACTGACCCACCGCTATCGGGCGCAAGCTCCCTCCCACATTAGAATTGGTATTCAGCCCCAGCGCCTGCATACCACGACCGCCCCGGCGCCGCTTCGTAGTAGCGCCCATTGCCGTCCCCCACGATCACCGAGCCCACATACTGGCGATCCAGCAGGTTATCCAGGCGCAAGGTCTGGTGGAATGTCCAGTGCTCGATCTTCTGCTCAAACCGTGCGCGCCAGTTGAATACGCTGTAGCCCGGTGCGGCGTGTTGGCGGTTGGTGTCTTCGACATAGACTTTGCTGCGGTACATGCCTTCGATGGCGGTGCTGACCCAGTCCCGTGGTTTCCAGTTCAGCTCGGTGAAGAGCGTGGTTTGCGGCACGCCGGGCAGGTAGTTGCCTTTGTCGATGGTGTTCGCGCCGCTGGCAAAGTCGCTGTCGTAGGTGGCTTGCAGGCGGGTGTAGGCGAGGTTGGCGCTCCACTGCTCGCTGAGTTGGCTCTCGACCCCAAGTTCGAATCCACGGCGCAGCGTGCGACCGGCATTTTGATAGCTGGTGCGACCGCCGATGGATTGCTGCACCACCAGTTCGTCATCAGTGGTGATCTGAAACAGCGCAGCGTTGATGCGGGTGTTGTTCAGTTGTGCCTTCAACCCTATTTCATATTGCGTGCTTTGCGACGGCTTCAAGCCAAAGTTGAAACCCTCGATGTTACCCGGCGCATAGGCCAGCTCGGCCTGGGTGGGCGTTTCGAAGCCTTTGCCGGCACTGACGTAACCGTGCAGGTCGGGCGTGAAGGCGTACATCACGCTCATCGACGGCGTGTTCTTCTGGTAGGTCTTGCTGCCGCTGGCGTCGCCGTTACCGAGGAATTGATCGTCCACCTCCAGCTCCATGGTGCTGTGGCGAATGCCGGCCTGCAGGGTCCAGCGGCCAAGGGCCCAGTTGGCCTGGAGGTAAGGGTCGAGGCTGCGCGCGGTGTCGATTTCATCGCGGCGCAGCTGGCCTTTCACGCCCAGGGTGGCGCCGCTGTAGTTCTGATAGCCGTGGCGGCTGTCTTCGCTCTGGTCGAAGTCCAGGCCCGCGATGATCGTCAACTCCCCCGGTGCGCTCTGGATAGGCTGCATCCAGCGCGCGCTGCCACCGTAGAACGTGCGGTCAAACTGCACCACGCCACCGCCGCGCTCGTTGGCGGGGGTGCCCCTGGGGATCGACAGGTACTGAATCACACTGCGCCGCCCCGTATACGCATTCACCTGCAGCGTCGCATCGCCGATGTAGCGCTCGTAGTTCATGCCCAGTTGCTGATGATCGATGCTTTTACGCGTGTTGTAGGTCGGCGCATTGGTGCTCACCGAGCGCGGGTCAGCCTTGTACGCCGCCCAGGTCTGCCCCAGCGGGTCCTGCGTACCGTTCTGCTCGAGGCTGCTGTAGATCAACGCCAGCTTGCTGTCGTCATCGGGCTGGAAGTTGAGCTTGGCGAACGTCTGGTCACGGCGTGCGCTGCTGTGGTCGCGGTAGCCACTGGTGTCCATGCGCGAGGCGTCCAGCACAAAGCCTGCACCCTCGGCTGCGCCTTCGGCGGTGAGGTGGTTTTTGCTCAGCCCGTCGCTGCCCACCAGGGTTTCGGCGCCAATGCGTGGCGGGCCTTCGCCGTTGCGGGAGAACATCTGGATCACCCCGCCAGCGTTGCTGCCGTACAGGGTCGCTGCCGGGCCGCGCAGGACTTCGATGCGCTCGGCGGTGTCGAGGTTGAACGTTGCCGCCTGGCCCTGGCCATCCGGGGTGCTGGCGGGGATGCCGTCGGCAACCAGCTTGATGCCGCGCACCCCGAACGCCGAGCGGGCACCGAAGCCACGGGAAGAAATCTGCAGGTCCTGCGCATAGTTCTGGCGGTTCTGCACCACCAGGCCAGGCACGCGGGACAGGGCTTCGGAGGCGTTGATGCCAAGTTGACCGTCGCTGATCTGTTCGCGGCTGATGGCGTCCACCGAGTACGGCAGGTCGAAGGTCGGGCTGGCGCTGCGCGAGCCGGTGACCACGCTGGGGTCCAGCAGCAACGGCGTTTCTTCGGCCTGGACGGTGCTGCACAGGCCCAGCAGGAGCAGGGCGAGGGGAGTGGGAGCGGGTAGGGTCATGAAGAGGCCGAGTCCGTGGCGCAACGCATGTTGAGTGGCGTAGGCGCAAATGTCGCAAGTTTAACGATTCCCCTCGATTTTGCCGAACCTGATTGCCGTTGGGCTGAACAGGAAGTTTCCCACGCAAAGCGACGGCGCCAGGCGCCTGGACCATTGGATGGGCGATGCTAGATTTTCGACCTCATTCAAAAAAGAAGAGCTGGGCATGTGCACAACCAATATGAAGTTGCTGGTGCTGGCGTGGAGTGCGTCGATGATGGTTGGCTGCGGGACCGTCACCACGGTGATGCGTGAAGATGCCGCCACCGTGAGAGCGCTCAAGGCGGATAAAACCTATTGCCAGTCCGTGCCGCGTATCTACAGTGGGGTGACGTATAACCTGTGTGTCCTGCACGGGCCGCCGAGTACGGGGAGCAGCCTGGCGCTGAATAGCGTGCCCTGGACCTTCATTGATGTGCCGCTGTCAGGCGTCATGGACACGCTCTTGCTGCCCTACACCGTCTACCGGCAAAGCGCCGACGGCAGCATCGACCTGCGCTAGCCCCTTGCCGCTAACAGCTTCCTGCTGCTTTTAAGTTATAATCCCGCCCTTTAGCTGTTTCCCGCCCGGGCGGGAGGCACACTTTTTTCAGGCGCGCTGCGCCTGCATGCAGACTAAAAGAGGCTAGACCCCAGTGGCATTGACGATTCTTGGCCTGTCCGGCGCCCTTAGCCATGATCCTTCCGCGGCCCTGTATATCGACGGCAAGCTGATTGCGGCCGCCGAAGAAGAGCGCTTCGTACGCGACAAACATGCAAAGAACCGCATGCCCTACGAGTCGGCGAAGTTCTGCCTGGAACAGGCCGGCATCAAACCGTCCGACGTTGATGTGGTGGCGATCCCGTTCGCCCCGATCAGCCTGTTCGGCGAGGCGCGCTGGCACTACGCCAAACGCTACTGGTACGCCCCGGACCGCGCGCTCGACGCGATCCTGATGGGCAATCGCCGTTACAAGCGCTATCGCAACAAGATTGTCTGGTGCCTGGAGCAACTGGGCTTCGATCCGAAGAAAATCAAGATCGAACCGGTTGAACACCACCTGGCCCACGCTTCCAGTGCCTACCATTGCTCGGGCTTCCAGGAGAAAACCGCGATCCTGGGCATCGACGGCAAGGGTGAGTACGCCACCACGTTCTTCGGCTATGGCGAAAACGGCAAGATCCACAAGATCAAGGAATTCTACGATCCGGACTCCCTGGGCGGCCTGTATGGCGCAATCACCGAGTTCCTCGGTTTCGAGATGCTCGACGGTGAGTTCAAGGTCATGGGCATGGCGCCGTATGGCGATGCCAGCAAGTACGATTTCTCGCGCCTGGCCTCCTTCGAGAACGGCGAGCTGGTGATCAACACCGACTACGCCAACGTCATCGGCCTGCGCCGTTATAAAGAGAAGGGCAAGGGGTTCTACTTCTCGCCAAAACTGATCGAATGGCTGGGGCCCAAGCGCGAAGGCGATATCGCCGACGAGCCGTACATCCACTATGCGGCCAGCATGCAGGCGCTGTTCGAGAAACTGGCCTTGCAGATGATCGACCATTACCTGGGCGACATCCTCAAGGACACCGGCAAGCTGGCCTTTGCCGGCGGCTGCGCGCTGAACGTCAAGCTGAACCAGAAGATCATTGCCCGCGATGACGTCAAGGAGCTGTTCGTGCAGCCGGCGTCCGGCGATGCCGGCACTGCCGTGGGTGCGGCCGCCTATGTGTCCCACGCGCGTGGTGTGCCGGTGGAGAAGATGGAACACGTCTACCTCGGCCCGTCCTACAGCAACGAAGACGTGATCGCCGCCTGCGCCAAACATGAAAGCAAGCCGAACTGGCGCAAGATCGAAAACATGCCCAAGCGCATCGCCAAGATCATGGTCGACGGCAACCCGGTGGCCTGGTTCCAGGGCCGCATGGAGTTTGGTCCGCGTGCCCTGGGCGGTCGTTCGATCATCGGTTGCCCGAGCGCCACCGGCGTGGCCGACCGTATCAACCACCAGATCAAGTTCCGCGAGCGCTGGAGGCCTTTCTGCCCGTCGATGCTCGACACCGTGGCCCCGCAAATGATCAAGGTCGACCACCCGGCGCCGTTCATGACCTTCACCTTTGAAGTGTCGGAAGAATGGAAGACCCGCGTGCCGGAAGTGGTGCATGAAGACGGCACCTCCCGCGCCCAGGTGCTCAAGCGCGAGTACAACCCGCGCTACTACGACATGATGAAAGAGCTGGAAGTATTGACCGGCAACGGCGTGTCCCTGAACACCTCGCTCAACCGTCGTGGCGAAGCGATGATCTGCTCGCCGACCGACGCGCTGAACATGTTCTTCGGTTCCGACCTGCAGTACCTGATCATGGAAGACATCCTCGTGGTCAAGGATGGCGTGGACCCTTATGACGCTGTGGTTTAAATGCTGAACCGCTTCCAGGGTTGGCGTGAACGTGGCTGGACGCCTGTCGACGCCGACGTTTACGCCCAGGCCTGGCAGCGTTACGGCGGCAGCGTGGCGACCCATCCCCAGGTGATCGAACGCCTGGCGGGGTTGGCGCAGATTCCGGTGCGTTACCTGGGCTGGGAGCAAGGGGGTGAACTCAAGGGGGCGATCGCCACCTGGGGACGCGACCTGGCCCTGTCCAAGGACGTGCTCAAGCGCACCGGCAAGAAGGGCCTGTTTGACCTGGGCAATGCCGAGATCATCCTGCCGATAGCCGCTGATGCGCAGGTGCCGCTGCGTCACCGTGGCCGTTATCTGTCGGCGCTGAACCAGGGGCGCGTGGGTACGCTCAAGCCCCAGGCCGAGCAATTGGCCATGGCGCGCACTCCCGAAGACCTGTCGAAAAAATTTCGCTACAACCAGCGCCGTGAATTGCGTTTGCTGGAGGAAGCGGGTGGCGTGGCGCGGCCGGTCAGCGAGTTTTCCGGCGTGGAACTGGCGGCGATTTATTGCGATCTGTTCCAGCTTCGCTGGGGCTTTCCTGCCACCGGTGCCGAGCGACTGGCCGAGGTGCTGGAATTGCTCAAGGCGTTCCTGATCGGTTCGGTGCTGTTTCTCAATGACGCGCCGATTGCCGTGCAGGTGGTGTACCGCGTTCAAGCGCCCGAATGGATAAGCGTTGAGTACGTCAACGGTGGCGTCGACCCTGAGACCCGTGCGTTCAGCCCGGGGAGCGTGCTGAGTTTCCTCAATACACAAAGTGCCTGGGAACATGCGCGCGCGCAGGATTTGCCGTTGCGCTTCTCGTTCGGGCGTGCCGACCGTGAATATAAAGAGCGCTGGTGCAACCCGGTGCCGGTGTTCAGCGTATGAGCCGCAAACAGCAATTGCTCAAGCGCCATCGGCGCAACAAGCGTGTCGCGCTATTGATCTGCCTGCTGATACTGGTTGCGACGGGTGTGCTGGTGGCCTGGTGGCTGCCGCTGATCCTTGCGCTGCTGCTGTGGGTGGCTCACGAAGCCTGGTTCGCCGATCATCTGTTTTATTCGCCCAATGACGACTATCAGTACCACTTCGCCCCGAGCGGCCAGCAGGTTGGCCTGCGCCTGGATAACGGGCGATGGGTGCCGCAGACGCCGCTGGATCTGGCAGGTGACGAAACGCTGCTCCTTGAAGTGCAGCTCAAGAGCGGTTGGCTCGGGCGTTTCCTTGACCCGGCGGTCGAGCTGGCGGGGGATTGTCAGGCGTTCGAGCGCGGCGTGGCGGGCAAGCGATACCTGAATCTGACCGGTTCTGCCGCAACGCTGGCGGCGGGTGAATTGACGTTGCGCGGTCGCTTGTGCCGCGTGGTCGGCCAGCCCAGCCTGTGGATTTTCCGTCAGCCGGATCACGCCCGTCAGCGGGTCATGGTGATCGCCCCCCACGCCGACGACGCCGAACTGGCCGCCTTTGGCCTCTATGCCCAGGCGGATGAAAGCTGGATCGTGACCCTCACCGCAGGTGAAATCGAAGCCGAGCACTATCAGCAGATGGGCCTGGCGCAGGCCGATGCCGCTCGACTCAAGGGACGCCTGCGTGCCTGGGACAGCATTTGCGTGCCGCGCTGGGCCGGTGTTCCCGAAGCACAGTGCGTGCAATTGGGCTACTTCTGCCTGCAACTGCCGGCCATGCAGGCCGCGCCGGATCAGCCCCAGGCGTCCCGCGAGGCGCAATTGGACGATACGCGGCTCTTTCGCCGGTTCAACAGCCTGGCGCTGCCCGGCGATGGCGATGGCGCGCCAACGTGGGTCAATCTGATTGCCGATCTACGTGCGGTGCTGCTCAAGGCGCGGCCCGAGGTGATCGTGTTGCCGACACCGCTCCTTGACCCTCACCCGGATCATATCTGCGCCTACAACGCCGTTATCGAAGCGTTGCAAGGGCTGGAGTGGCAACCCAGCACATTGCTCGGGTACGCCAACCACTTGCATGATAACGACCGCTGGCCCATGGGCAATTCGGGCGCTGGCGTGGCTTTGCCGCCGCAGTTCGATGCGGGCCAGGTGTTCGAACCCTATTGCCGTGTGTTGAGCGTGAGCCAGCAGCAGGACAAGGCCATGGCGCTGGGCATGATGCATGACCTGCAACCCCGGCCGCCCTTCAAGCGGCGCGTGCGCCGTCTGCTGCAACAATTGCTCGCGGGTCGTTGTCCATCGCCTTACGGCGAGAATGAGTTTTTTCGCAAGGCCGTGCGCCGTCACGAACTGCTTTGGGTGCTCAAGCAGGACTGAAGTTGATTTTTACGTCGGGCTGCGCGCAGTAGCCCGGTTGCCTCATGGAGCAATATGAAGCCTCGTTTCAAGGTTTTGCAGCTACAACCGGACTACAACGTCAAACTCCATGATTTTGCTGACCTCGGTGAGCAGATCGTCAAGTCGTTGCCGGTTGAACGGTTCGAGGTCACATCGGCCTTCCTCAGTGGACGCCCCCAGCCGGGCCAGCCGCTGAGCGTGGCCGACCATTCCAAATATTTCGAATTTCCCGAGAAAGCCTTGAAGGGCATTCGTCTGCGGGCAATGTGGGAAATCTACAAGTATTGCCGCGAGCAGAAGTTCGACGTGGTCATCTGTAACCGCTTCAAGTCGGTGAACATGATGCTGGCGCTCAACCGCTGGTTGAAGATTCCCCTGTGCATCGGCATCTCCCACGGTTTCGGCGAATACGAGCGGGCCTATCGTCGGCGCCAGATGCGCCGCATGGTCAGTCCGGCCTGGCGGTTTGTCGGGGTTTCGGCGGCGGTGAGGGATTACCTGGTGGGCTTGAACTGTGGCTTTACCCACGAGAACACCACCTTTGTCACCAACGCGATCGACATCCCCCAGGCCGAGGCCTTGCAGTTGCCGCGCGAGCAAGCGCGGCAGGCCCTTGGCTTGCCTCTGGAGGCTCGGATGATTGGTGCCCTGGGGCGCCTGGTGCCGATCAAGGGGCACACACATCTGTTGCAGGCGTTTGCACGACTCAAGGACAAATATCCTCAGGCTCAGGTGGGTATCATCGGTTCCGGCCGCGCTGAAGCTGACCTGCGGGCGGACATCGAGCGTCTCGGCCTCACTGGCCGTGCGCACTTGCTGGGCTTTCGTGAGGACGGTCTGCAGTACGTACGTGCGTTCGATATCTGGACCATGCCGTCCCTGCTTGAAGGTTTGGGCCTGGCGTTGCTGGAAGGCATGAGCGGGCGCCTGCCGGTGATCGCCTCCAACGGGCCGGCCATGTTGCCGCTGGTTGAAGGGGCGGGCGGCTTGTCCCATGAGCCCGGCAACGTGGAGCAACTGACTGCGGCGCTCGACACTTACCTGGCCATGAGTGATGAACAGTTACGCGCCAAGGGTGAGCAGGTCTTCCGTTACCTGGAGGCAAACCACGCCTTGGCTGAGTTCCAGGGCAAGTATCTGGATTTGATCGAAACCGGTTTGAAAGAAGCAGGTAGAGCATGACAGCGCAACAACCGTTGGTCTCGGTGATTATCGCGTCCTACAACCACGCTCGGTACATCGAGCAGAGCATCCTGAGTGTGCTCGGCCAGACTTACCCGAATATCGAATTGCTGGTGATCGACGACGGCTCCAAGGATGACAGCGTCGAATGCATCCGGCGGCTTCAGGCCGAGCACGGGTTTGATTTCCAGGTGCAACAGAACCAGGGGCTGACCGCCACGCTGAACAACGCGCTTGCCCGCGCCAAAGGCAGCCTGATCGCGCCATTCGGCTCAGACGACATCATGCTGCCCGACCGTATCGCGACCCAGGTGGCCTACATGGAGGGCAAGCCCAGGGTGGGGATCTGCGCCGGCAACATCGAGCTGATCGACGGTGACGGCAACCTGCATCCGGAGAAAAAACAACGCCGTGATGTGCCGTTTCGCAGTCTCGACTTCGACGACATGTTCATGGACCGCAAGCCGTTTCCACCCGCGCCGACCATGTTGATCCGCCGCGAAGCCCTGGAGGAAGTCGGTGGTTTCGATCCGCTGATTCCCCTGGAGGACCTGCTGATTCAATTGAAGATAACCGCGGCGGGCTACACCATCGATGCGCTTGACGTAGTCATGGCGCAGTACCGACAGCACGCCAGCAATACCTACAAAAACCACCGCTACATGATCCAGAACATCCTCAAGACCTACGCCAAGTTCAGCGATCACCCGGCCTACGATGCGGTGCGCTACAACTTCCTGAACTCGATGTTCCTCAAGACCGCCGACCGTGACCGGCCGTTGGCACGGGAGATTCTCAAGCAGATCCCGCTGAAATTCTGGGGGCGCAAGACCTTGCGTGGCTTGGTGCGGCTGTATCTGACGCCGCTGAGGAGCTGAAGACGAGGGATGTAAAAAAGGCGACTATCACGGCAGTGATAGTCGCCTTTTTTATCAGCTGGCCGGGCTGGCCAGGCTATGTACCTGTTCGCGGAGTTTCGCCGTGGCCGTCGGGCTGGCAACCGTCGCATAGCCCTTAACCAACTGCTCGAAGTGCGTTTCGAACAACCAGTTGCGGTCCTGCGGATAGCGCTGCATGTGACGCAAGTTACGCTGGCGCAAGGCGTAGCGCAGGGACGAGGGGTAGATGCGCAGGTCAGCGACGTCAATCAGGCCGAACTCGCCGTCGTCCATCAGCAGCACGTTGCCCAGGTGCAGCGAGCGGAAGTACACACCGCGTTCGTGCAATTGCGCCATGAACCGGCCGAAACGCTCGACCAGCGATTCGCGCAGGCTGCTGTCCAGGCTTTGCATGGCCTGGCGCAGGGTCAGGCCGGGCAGCGGGGTATAGGCCACGGCGCCGCTGGCGTCGGGCAAGTGGTAGAGGCCAAGGATGTGCGGGGTGGGAATGCCCAGGCTGCGCAACTGTTCGCTGTTGCTGGCAAAACGCTCGGAATACGGGTTGAAGCTGCCGGAGGTGTACCAACGGCGCGGGCGGAACAGCTTGAGAAAGCTGCCGTCTTCCAGGCGCAGGACTTTTGGCCCCAGGCCATCGGCTTCAATCACCTGGGCATTGCTGCACAGCTGGTCAAATGCCGGGCGCTTGATTGCTACTACTGGCAGTCGCAATAGACTGCCCCGGCGCCGGGCAATACTCAGGCCGGCGATCAGCGCCAGCGGAATCCACAACAGAAACCAGTGCTCTTTAGGGCGCGAAAGAATGCCGCCCCCCTCGGTCAGGCCGGCACCGACCCCGTATGCCAACAGTGATGAGGCGAGGATGAAAAGCGGTTGAGCACGGTGTCGGAAGCTGATGTAAAAACCCCAGCCGATCATGATGATCCACGGGATAAAGCCGATGATGCCGACGTAATACAGCACGCCAAGGGCAAAACTGTGAGGTTCGCGCAGGGTTTCACCCCATCCGAAGTAAAGGTAGAGCTCGGAATCGTAGCTGTGGCCAATCCACGGATGCTCGGCGATACGCTCCAGCGACAACCGCCAGAGGTCCAAGCGTGAAGAGTCGCCGCGTGCAGTGATCATTTCAGGGGCCATCACCATGACCGCCGCAAAGCCAAATGCCAGACTCGCAATCATCAGGGCCGAGCGGCGATTGGGGCTAGAGAGCGACAGCCAGAAGGCGGTAATCACCAGCGCGACCAAGGGCGTCCTTGAACCTGTCGCCAATATGGCCGCAAGCATAATGGCAAACGCTGGGGCCGCGAACCACAGGGCTTTGAGTTGACGGGTTGTTAAACAGATGAACAGCCAGTAGATAGTAAAGAAACCAAAGAGGTGAGAACTGAGCAGTGGGTTATCCAGTGCACCGCGCCCACCAATCATGCGCATTCCGGGCTCAAAACCATTGATGAAATGCGCGACGTCTAAGAAAGTGGCGACCAGCGCGATGAGCGCCGCGCTGAAGAGGATCGGCTTGAACAACTCGTTACGGTAATGCAGCAACATGCCGCAGCCGGCCAGCAGCATGAACGTATGCAGTGGTCTCTTAAAAAGATCAGTGTCGGGGTGATGCTCAGGGCTCCATAAAAGACTGGTCAACGCCCACGCTGAAAACACCACGAAAGCAAGGATTACAGGCTCGCGGAAGGCTTCCTTGAGCTCCCTTGGGCGCAAGCACAACAGCAGAAGAGTTGGTGCACTGAACAGGCCGTAATAAAACTTGTGCAGTACATTACGGTTGCCGACGAAGAACAGTGCACTCAAGAGCAACAGCAAGCCAACAGGCAAAATCCACAGGACCAGGAAGTCAAAAACGCGATTCGAGCCATAGATAAGGCGCTTGGAGTGCATACGATAGAGCCATTCCGGAAAGAGAAAGCCGACCCTCCCGAGGAGGTGGCCATGTAATGTCGCCCGCCTGATCCTGCCGGGTCGTGGCGTACGCCGGGTGCAAGTACAACAGAGAAGCTGTGCTAAAGTCAGCCTCCTTTTTCAAAACGCCGCGTGATATGACCGACTCCAGTCCGAGCGCAAGCCCTTCGAGCTTGAAAATATACTTCCGCCTGCTCAGTTACGTTAAGCCTTATATGGGCTTGTTCGCGCTGAGTATCCTTGGATTTCTGATTTTCGCGTCGACCCAACCGATGCTGGGTTACATCCTCAAATACTTCGTCGACGGCCTTTCCAATCCCGAAGCCGTGCTGTTTCCGACCGTGCCGTTCCTGCGCGACCTGCAGTTGCTGCAGGCGGTGCCGCTGCTGATCATTCTGATCGCGGCCTGGCAGGGCCTGGGCTCATTCCTGGGCAACTACCTGTTGGCCAAGGTCTCCTTGGGCCTGGTCCACGATTTGCGCGTGCAGTTGTTCAACAACCTGCTGACGCTGCCTAACCGTTACTTTGACAACCACAATTCCGGGCACCTGATTTCCCGCATCACCTTCAACGTGACCATGGTCACGGGGGCGGCGACCGATGCGATCAAGGTGGTGATCCGCGAAGGCATGACGGTGATCTTCCTGTTTGCCTCGCTGCTGTTCATGAACTGGCGCCTGACGCTGGTCATGATTGCCATCCTGCCGTTGATTGCCGTGATGGTCAGCACGGCCAGCAAGAAATTCCGCAAGCAGAGCAAGAAGATCCAGGTGGCCATGGGTGACGTGACCCACGTCGCCTCGGAAACCATCCAGGGTTACCGCGTGGTGCGCAGCTTCGGTGGTGAGGTCTATGAAGAGAAGCGTTTCCTCAAGGCCAGCCAGAGCAATACCAACAAGCAACTGCGCATGACCCGCACCGGGGCGATCTACACCCCGGCGCTGCAACTGGTGATCTACTCCGCGATGGCGGTGCTGATGTTCCTGGTGCTGTATCTGCGCGGCGATGCGTCGGCCGGCGACATGGTGGCCTACATCACCCTGGCCGGCCTGTTGCCCAAGCCGATCCGCCAACTGTCGGAAGTCAGCTCGACCATTCAGAAGGGTGTGGCCGGTGCCGAAAGCATTTTCGAACAGCTGGACGAAGAGGTGGAGGTCGACCACGGCACCCTCGAACGCGACAAGGTCAGCGGTCGCCTGGAAGTGCGCAACCTGAACTTCACCTACCCCGGCACCGAACGCCATGTGCTCAAGGACATCTGCTTTACCGCCGAACCCGGGCAGATGATCGCCCTGGTGGGGCGTTCGGGCAGTGGCAAGTCGACCCTGGCCAGCCTGATCCCGCGGTTCTATCACCATGAGAGCGGTGAAATCCTGCTTGATGGCATCGAGATCGAAGACTACAAGCTGCTCAACCTGCGCAAGCACATTGCCCAGGTTACCCAGCATGTGACCCTGTTCAGCGACACCGTGACCAACAATATCGCCTATGGCGACCTGGCCGGCGCGCCACGCGAAGACGTTGAAGCGGCGGCGACGGATGCCAACGCCAAGGACTTCATCGACCAGTTGCCCAAGGGCTTCGATACCCAGGTCGGCGAGAACGGCGTGCTGCTCTCCGGTGGCCAGCGTCAGCGCCTGGCGATTGCCCGTGCGCTGCTCAAGAACGCACCGGTGTTGATTCTCGACGAGGCCACCTCGGCCCTCGACACCGAGTCCGAGCGGCATATCCAGGCCGCGCTGGACAAGGTCATGCAGGGGCGCACCACGCTGGTGATTGCACACCGCTTGTCTACCATCGAGAAGGCCGACCTGATCCTGGTGATGGACGACGGGCGCATCGTCGAGCGCGGCACCCATGGTGAACTGCTGGCGCAGAACGGCTACTACGCGCGCCTGCATGCCATGGGCCTGGATGCGCCGGTAGCGGCCGACATCACCTGATCCAACAGGCGCCACGGCTCGAATGTGGGAGGGGGCTTGCCCCCGATGGCGGCCTCTGGGCCGACCAGGATGTTGGGTCGGACCGGGTACATATCCGTTTCTGCGGTAACGGCTGCTATTGGTTCCGCCCTGACGGCGGGTCACTTTGGAAAAGCCCCAAAGTAACCAAAGGGCTCTTGCCCCACCACTCGGCACCTCGCCCAGGCTCGGTGTG
>NZ_CVTX01000186.1:24100-24336 GCF_900005715.1 Pseudomonas sp. 34 E 7 | reverse complement strand
GCCATCCATGGCCCAGTGCGGCTAACCCGGCGTCCTGCCGGGTTACCCACGAATTCAAGCCTGCGTTCGGCCAGCGTGGTTTAACGGGGCGCCTAAGATCAAGATCAAAAGCACGGCGGCCTTAGAGCCGACCGGTATTCTGGTCGACCCCGGTCCAAATGTGGGAGGGGGCTTGCCCCCGATGGCGGCCTCTGGGCCGCCGCAATGGGTCATCCCTGGCCCGGTGCGGCTAACCC
>NZ_CVTX01000186.1:0-24050 GCF_900005715.1 Pseudomonas sp. 34 E 7 | reverse complement strand
CCCCGGTCCAAATGTGGGAGGGGGCTTGCCCCCGATGGCGGCCTCTGGGCCGCCGCAATGGGTCATCCCTGGCCCGGTGCGGCTAACCCGGCGTCCTGCCGGGTTACCCACGAATTCAAGCCTGCGTTCGGCCAGCGTGGTTTAACGGGGTGCCTAAGATCAAGATCAAAAGCGCGGCGGCCTTAGAGCCGACCGGTATTTTGTGTCGACCCCGGTCCAAATGTGGGAGGGGGCTTGCCCCCGATGGCGGCCTCTGGGCCGCCGCAATGGGTCATCCCTGGCCCGGTGCGGCTAACCCGGCGTTCTGCGGGTTATCCTCGGATTCAAGCTTGCGCTCGGCCGCGTGGTTTCAAGGGGCGCCTAAGATCAAGAGCGACTCGCTGCGCATCGTGGTTAGCGTTGGGCGTCATAGAGTTGTGTAGATACCTATGCCATCGGGGACTTGCCCCCTCCCACATTTGCCCTGCGGTGGGCGCAAGCCATCGCAAACCCTGTGCTAATATCGCGCCCCTGTTCATTTTGTATGTGGGTTGCTCCATGAAGTTGTCCATGCCGCGATTCAATCAAGCCCCTGTCTTGGTGGTCGGCGATGTCATGCTCGACCGTTACTGGCATGGTGGTACCTCACGGATTTCCCCTGAGGCGCCGGTACCGGTGGTCAAGGTCGAGCAAATCGAAGACCGTCCAGGTGGCGCTGCCAACGTTGCCCTCAATATTGCCGCGCTCGGCGCCCCGGCCTCCCTGGTGGGTGTGACCGGTGACGACGAAGCCGCCGACAGCCTGGCCAACAGCCTGCGCGGTGCCGGCGTGCGCGCGTTGTTCCAGCGCATCGCTCATCAGCCGACCATCGTCAAGCTGCGGGTCATGAGCCGTCACCAGCAATTGCTGCGTATCGATTTCGAAGAACCCTTCGCCACCGACGCCCTGGCCCTCGGTGACCAGGTCAACGCGTTGCTCGAAGGCATCAAGGTGCTGGTGTTGTCCGACTACGGCAAAGGCGCCCTGAAGAATCACCAGGTGCTGATCCAGGCCGCCAAGGCCCGCAACATTCCGGTGCTGGCCGATCCCAAGGGCAAGGACTTCTCGATTTATCGGGGCGCCAGCCTGATCACGCCCAACCTCAGCGAGTTCGAAGCGGTCGTCGGTGGTTGCGCCGATGAGCATGAACTGGTCAGCAAGGGCGCGGCGCTGATGGCCGACCTTGAACTCGGTGCCCTGTTGGTGACCCGTGGCGAACATGGCATGACGCTGCTGCGTCCCGGCCATCCGGCGATGCACCTGCCGGCGCGTGCGCGGGAAGTGTTCGACGTCACCGGCGCCGGTGACACGGTGATTTCCACCCTGGCCGCGTCCATCGCCGCCGGCGAGGAACTGCCCCATGCCGTGGCCCTGGCCAATCTGGCGGCGGGCATTGTGGTCGGCAAACTGGGTACTGCCGCCATCAGCGCCCCCGAGTTGCGTCGCGCCATCCAGCGTTCCGAAGGTTCGGAGCGCGGTGTGCTGGGGCTCGAGCAATTGCTGCTGGCGATTGACGACGCACGCGCCCACAACGAAAGCATCGTGTTCACCAACGGCTGTTTCGACATCCTGCACGCCGGTCACGTGACCTACCTTGAGCAGGCGAGCGCCCAGGGCGATCGCCTGATCGTCGCGGTCAACGATGATGCTTCCGTCAGCCGCTTGAAAGGCCCGGGCCGACCGATCAACAGCGTCGACCGGCGCATGGCGGTCCTGGCCGGGTTGGGTGCGGTGGACTGGGTGATCAGCTTTTCTGAAGGCACCCCGGAAAACCTGTTGGCCCAGGTCAAGCCTGATGTGCTGGTCAAGGGCGGTGACTATTCCGTCGACCAGGTGGTCGGTGCGGACATCGTCAGCGCCTACGGCGGCACCGTCAAAGTGCTGGGGTTGGTAGAAAACAGTTCGACCACGGCCATCGTCGAGAAAATACGTAACAATGAATAACGCTGATAAATGGGTGTTGATCACCGGAGGCGCAGGCTTTATCGGTTCGCATTTGGTTGACGCGTTGCTCGCCAAGGGCTATTCGGTGCGGGTGCTGGATAACCTGTCTACCGGCAAGCGCAGCAACCTGCCCCTGGATGACCCGCGCGTGCAACTGGTGGAAGGTGATGTGGCCGACGCCGAGCTTTTGGCTCAAGTGGTCGTTGGCGCGTCGGCGGTGGTCCACCTGGCGGCCGTGGCGTCGGTCCAGGCATCCGTGGACGATCCGGTCAGCACGCACCAGAGCAATTTCATCGGTACCTTGAATATCTGCGAAGCCATGCGCAAGGCCGGCGTGAAGCGTGTGGTGTACGCTTCCAGCGCAGCGGTCTACGGCAACAACGGCGAGGGTGCCTCCATCGACGAAGAGACGACCAAGGCGCCGCTGACACCCTATGCCTCGGACAAATTGGCCAGCGAGCACTACTTCGACTTCTACCGTCGTGAGCATGGCCTGGAGCCGGTCATTTTCCGCTTCTTCAATATCTTCGGTCCGCGCCAGGACCCGTCATCGCCGTATTCCGGTGTGATCAGCATTTTCAGCGAGCGTGTGCAGCAGGGCCTGCCCATTGCCGTGTTTGGCGATGGCGAACAAACCCGTGACTTCATGTATGTGGAAGACCTGGTGGATGTGCTGGTGCAGGCCATCGAGTTGCCGACTATTCCCGCAGGGGCAATCAACGTCGGTTGGAACCACGCCACTACGCTTAAGCAGGTGCTGCAGGCACTGGAGCAAGTGGTGGGCGCATTGCCGGTCATTACTTATGGACCGGCGCGCCTGGGGGATATTCGCCATTCGCGGGCCGACAATCGGCGCCTGCTGGCAAGCTTCACCCTGCCTGAACCTACCCCGTTGAAGGTCGGCTTGGAGCGCTTGCTCAAAGGCTGAGCCGCACGCCGATAGCGATATCGGGTATGCGTCAGCCCCTGGCTTTTTTCTTCGGCACGATCTTGCGCAGCATCTGCTGCGCCTTGCCGGTCAAGCGCTTGAGCTTTGACTCTTTTTCCGGCTGTGCCAGGCCTTGCTGCCTGAGCCAGTCCTTCCAGCGAATCCGCTCATCACGCACCAGCCAGCCGTCCTGCCGGGCGAAGCTTTCGGCCAGGTACAAACCCCGTGTGCTCGCTGGATACAGTTGGTCCTTCTTGACGGTGTACAACTCGGCAAGGGGCTCGCCGTCCTTGAGCGGCATCAGGTACAGGTCCGGACGCTTGCGATCCAGGCGTGCGACCAGTTGGTCACCTTCCAGGCGCTCATCCACATGGAACAGGCTCAGGGACTTGGCTTCCTTCGGCACTTCCAGGCGCAGGTCGTAAATCAGCTGCAGTGACGCCGTCGGCAGGTGCACATAGGCCCGTGGACGCTCGATCAACTGGGTGGTGGCGCAGCGCACCGGACGCGCGGCGCCGGACAGCGGGCTCAGGCGAAACGGCAGGGCTTCACGGTAATGCAGCGCGGCGGAGTAGGGCGCCGGCAGCCAGGTATCGTTGAAGCGCCCGCCGAGCCAGCCTTCAGGGGTTTCCAGCAGGCATTCCTCTGCAATTTCCTGAATAGCCGTGTGCAGCGGCAGGTTCAGTTCATGGGCGGGGACGTAGCCGGAGATCAGCTTGAGCACCACGTCGCCGCGATCCTGGCGACGCTGGCGTACCAGCACCCAGTAATCCTTGTTTTGCCAGTGCAGGGTCAGGCGCACCGAGACGCCGAGGTTCGCCAGTTCCAGGGCGAAGCGTTCGGCGTCCGGCACCTCGACCGGCTTGCGCCGTTGCAGGGTCTGGGCGAAGTTGAGCGGCATGCCGACGCTCTGGTAGCTCAGGCCTTCGGGGGTGGCTTCCACGTGCAGCGGCAGTGTCTTGAAGTTGCTGGGGTTCTTTCTTATGAGCGTACGCGGCATGTCGGCTCCTTTGTGCGACGGGGTCGGCCGCGTGGGCGGCATCAGAGTTGACGGATGACTCGGGCAGCGGTTGCCACGTTATGGGCCAGGTGCAGCGGATTGATGGTCCCGACAATAGCACTGGCGACGCCCGTTTGCGCAAACAACAACGTGAAACTCGCCTGAATTGGATCCATTCCAGGCGCCAGGCATACGTGGCCGCTGGCCAGGGCTTTTTTCACCAGGATGCCCTTGCCATGGGCCGCCGCGTAATCAATGACGGCTTTTTCGGCCTGTTCGTTCAGATTGTAAGTCACCATGGCGCAATCACCCTGCTCCAGCGCCTTCACGCCGCCTTCAACGGTCTTGCCGGAGAAGCCGAAACCGCGGATCTTGCCCTCTTTTTTCAACTCCGCCAGGGTCTGGTAAACCTCGCAGTCGTTGAGGATGTGCAGGTCGTTGCCATCGGAGTGCACCAGCACCAGATCGATAAAATCCGTTTCAAGTCGTTTCAGACTGCGCTCGATCGACATCCGCGTATGGGCGGCGCTGAAATCGTGGCGGGACATGCCGTCCTCGAATTCTTCGCCGACCTTGCTGACGATCACCCAATCCTTGCGCTGGTCACGCAGCAGTGGCCCCAGGCGCTCTTCGCTGCGGCCGTAGGCGGGTGCGGTATCGATCAGGTTGATGCCCAACTGGCGCGCCTGGCGCAGCAACATTCGCGCCTCGTCGTCATTTGGAATCTGAAAGCCGTTGGGGTATTTGACCCCTTGGTCGCGACCCAGCTTGACGGTGCCCAGGCCCAGGGGCGACACCAGCAGGCCGGTGCTGCCGAGGGGGCGATACAGTTCGTGCAGGGTTGGCAGGCTCATGGCAACAGGTGCTCCCAGGCGGGTTGGCCGATCGCGGGTTTGGGCAGGTCGGGCAGGGGGTCGCTGGCGCCTGGGCGGATGCCGGCGCGTTCCAGGCTGTCGATGACCCGGTCGGCAAAGTCCGGCGCCAGGGCCAGCTTGGTCGGCCAGCCCACCAACAGGCGGCCCTGTTCGGCCAGGAAGGCATTGTCGGGACGGCTCAGGCCTGATTGCAGTGGCTCGGCGCGTTCGACGCGCAAGGTGGCCCACTGGGTCTGGCTCATGTCGATCCATGGCAACAGCTGAGCGAGTTCTTTCTGCGCGGTGGCAATTTGCTCTTGCGGCGTGCGGGCCACGCCATCGGCCTCGGCGATATCGCCGCCGATGTACCACACCCAGTTGCCGTCTGCGGCCGGGTGCGTGGTCACGGTCAGGCGCGGCTTGGTACCGCCGCCCAGGCAATGGGCATACAACGGCTTCAGGCCCGGGCCTTTGGCGAGGATCATGTGCAACGGGCGGGTTTGCATCGCCGGCTGGCTCAAGCCCAGGGCCGCCAGCAGATCGGCGGTGCCCGCGCCGGCACTCAATACGATGCGCTGAGCGCGGATTTCGCGGCCATCGACCGTCAAGCCCACCAGCGTGTCGCCTTCGCGCAGCGGTTCGATGTGCTGGCCCGCGAGCAGACCGTCACCGGCCAGGTGCGCCAGGCGTTCAATCAGGCTGGGCACATCCACCACCAATTCTGCCAGGCGGTAGACCTTGCCCTTGAAGCGACGATCCTGCAGCGCGACCGGCAGTTCGTCGCCCTTGACCTGATCGACACGGCCGCGCACGGCCTTGCTGGCAAAAAAACTGGTGAGATTGCCGGCGAGGGTGCCGGGGGACCACAGGTAGTGGGCTTCAGAGAGCAGGCGCACGCCGGACAGGTCCAACTCGCCATTGCCGGCCAGGGCTTCACGCCAGCGACGCGGCATGTCGGCAATCGCTTCGGAGGCGCCGGTGAGGGCGCCGTGCAGGGCGTATTTCGCACCGCCGTGAATGATTCCCTGGGACTTAACGCTTTGCCCGCCACCCAGGGTCGCGCTTTCCACCAGTACCGTGGAAAACCCCTGGCGGCGCAGGCGCGCATTGAGCCAGAGGCCGGCAACCCCGGCGCCGACAATCAGAACGTCGGTGGAAATAACGGATGGCATCGGCGACCTCAATGTTCAAGACAAGGGGCGCAGTATACAGGCTGTTGAGGGGCGGTCAGTGACCCGCGGTTTTCGAGAACAGCTGAATCACCACCACGCCCAGCACAATCAGTCCCATCCCCAGCATGGCCGGGATATCCAGCTTCTGCCCGTAGATGAACAGCGCGGCAATGCTGACCATCACGATGCCCATGCCGGCCCAGACGGCATACGCCACGCCGACCGGCACGGTGCGCACAACCAGCGTCAGCATCCAGAACGCGATGCCGTAACCGACGATCACCAGCAACAGCGGAATCGGTGTGCTCCACCCCTTGATGGCTTTCATGGAAACGGTCGCGATCACCTCCGAGCAGATGGCGATGGCCAGGTAACAGTAGGCGGCGTTCATGGTGCAATCCTCAAGGTGGAGCGGGTTTGATAGGTCGGCATTCTAGAGGTTCAACAGATGGGGTAAAGTCATTACCTATCCGAATTGAAGATAGGTTAAGCCATGAGCGTGCAGTGGGATCTGGAACAGATGCGCCTGTTTGTCAGCGTCGCCGAACAGCGCTCGTTTTCCGCCGTGGCGCGTGGGCAGCGCAAGGCGCAGTCGGCCGTCAGCACCGCGATCGCGATGTTGGAGGCGGACCTGGGCGTCAGCCTGTTCGCGCGTAGCAGTGGCCGTCAGCCGCGCCTGACCGAAGCCGGCAGTGTGTTGCTGGAGGAAGCGCGTGAAGTGCTGCGCCAGTGCGAGCGCCTGACGGGGCGGGCGCTGTCGCTGACCCGTGGCGAGGAAGCATGTCTGCGCCTGGCTCAGGACGAGGCGATGTTGTTCCAACCGGTGCTCGACAGCCTTGCGGCGCTGGCGGTGCGCTATCCATTGCTGGAAGTGCAGTTGTCCAGCGCAGCGCAAGGCGATGTGGCGCGCAAGCTGGTGGAACGCCAGGCCGACCTGGGTCTGTTGTTCTATCACGACCAGATTCCCGAAGCCCTTGAGCGGCGGGTGGTGGGCAGTGTGGAGATGGTCACGGTGTGCGGTGTCAATCACCCCATGGCCAGGGAGCAGTACGTGGACTGCCAACGGTTGGCGCAGTATCGCCAGTTGCTGATGTCGACCCAGACCAGCGTCTACCCCGGCAGTGAAGCCGCCAGCCCGCAGGTATGGCGGGCCGACAGCTTCTATGTGTTGGCCGAATGGGTGATGAGCGGCCTGGG
Organism: Pseudomonas sp. 34 E 7; assembly: GCF_900005715.1. Taxonomy (NCBI): domain Bacteria; kingdom Pseudomonadati; phylum Pseudomonadota; class Gammaproteobacteria; order Pseudomonadales; family Pseudomonadaceae; genus Pseudomonas; species Pseudomonas sp. 34 E 7. The sequence goes on along the minus strand of NZ_CVTX01000186.1, from coordinate 16,937 downwards.
TTGGGCCTGGTTGCCACGGCACATCGTGCAATATCCCACCTATCAACAGCAGATGGTTGAACTGCGCAGCGAATGGACCCCGCCGGCGCTGGTGGTGGAGTTGGTGTGGCGTCGCGATGAGCACCTCGGGCCTGCGGCACGCTTTGTGGCTGAACGTTTTGCCGAGTGCTTGCAGGCGATCGACTGAAAAAGCCGATAAACTCCGCCGCCATGAATAGAACTCTCTACACCTGTCTGTTTTACCTGGCGCTGCCGTTGGTGGCTTTACGTCTGTGGCTGCGCGCGCGCAAGGCGCCGGCCTATGCCAAGCGCGTGGGCGAGCGATTTTCCTATGGCTTGCCTGTGATGCAGCCGGGTGGGATCTGGGTGCATGCGGTGTCGGTGGGCGAAAGCATTGCCGCCGCGCCGATGATCCGGGCCCTCCTGGCGCGTTACCCGCAGTTGCCGATGACCGTCACCTGCATGACGCCCACCGGTTCCGAGCGAATCCAGGCGCTGTTTGCCGATGAACCGCGCGTCCAGCATTGTTATCTGCCGTACGATTTGCCCTGCGCTGCCCGGCGTTTTCTTGACCGAGTACAGCCAAGGCTCGCAGTGATCATGGAAACCGAATTGTGGCCTAACCATATTCACGCCTGCGCCCAACGCGGTATTCCGGTGGCCCTGGCCAACGCGCGATTGTCGGCACGCTCGGCCAAGGGCTATGCGCGTTTCGCCAGACTGACCGCGCCGATGCTGGCCGAAATGAGCTGGTTCGCCGTGCAGACCGAAACCGAGGCCGAGCGTTTCCGCAGCCTGGGCGCGCGACCTGAAACCGTTGAAGTCACCGGCTCGATCAAGTTTGACCTGACCATCGACCCCCAACTGCCGGAACGCGCCGCCGCCTTGCGCGAACAATGGGGCGCCGGCGAACGCCCGGTGTGGATCGCCGCCAGCACCCACGAGGGCGAAGACGAAGTCGTGCTCGACGCCCATCGTCAGTTGCTGGCCAGCTATCCCAATGCGCTGCTGATTCTGGTGCCCCGTCATCAGGAACGCTTCGGGCCGACGTTCGAACGGTGCGTGCAGCAAGGCTTTGCCACCGTGCGGCGCTCCAGTGGCGAAGCGGTCAATGCCGATACCTCAGTGCTGCTGGGCGACACCATGGGCGAGTTGCTGTTTCTCTACGCGTTGGCCGACAGCGCCTTTGTCGGCGGCAGCCTGGTACCGACCGGCGGGCACAATCCGCTGGAACCGGCGGCGCTGGGCAAGCCGGTGATCATGGGGCCGCACCTGTTCAACTTCCTGGAAATCAGCGCGATGATGCGCGAGGCCGGGGCGTTGCGCGAAGTGGATGGCGCAGAAGGTTTGGCCGAAGCGGTGCGCCAATTGTTCGAGCTGCCGCGGGATGCGCGCAGGATGGCAGAGGCGGGATTGAAAGTGATGCAGGCCAATCAGGGAGCGCTTGAGCGTTTGCTGGACGGACTGGACAGGTTGATGACTCACTGATTCAACACAATTCAAATGTGGGAGGGGGCTTGCCCCCGATAGCGGTGTGTCAGTCACCCAACAGGTTGGCTGACCCACTGCCATCGGGGGCAAGCCCCCTCCCACATTGGTTTATGGTGTTTTCAGGAACCCGGGCGGGCCTTGAGCTGCTCGGCGGCGGCCTTGGCCAGGTCCGGTGGCAGGAAGTCTTTATCCGGGTTGTAGTCGGCTTTCAAGTAGCGCGTCAGGTCCTGCAGATCCCCCGGGTTCAGCGTGCCCGCTGCCTGCTTCAAGCGCAGGTTGTCGAGGATGTAGTCGTAGCGGCTGTTGTTGTAGTTGCGCACCGACGAGTAGAGCTGGCGCTGTGCGTCCAGCACGTCGACGATATTGCGCGTGCCCACCTGATAGCCGATTTCCGTGGCTTCCACCGCGCTTTGGTTGGAGATGATCGACTGGCGGCGTGCTTGCACCTGTTCCACATCGGTGTTGACGGCGCGGTGCAGGTTACGGGTGTTTTCCACCACCTGGCGGCGCAGGCCTTCGCGTTGCTGCTCGGACTGATCGAGACGTGAATAGGATTCACGCACTTGCGAGCTGGTGAGGCCGCCGCTGTAGATCGGGATGTTCAACCGCAAGCCGATGGTGCGTTGCGACACATCGCCACCATACGGGATGGGCAACTGGTTCGGGTTGCTGAACCCCAGGGCATCGTTGTCACCTTTTTCGTATTGCGCAACCGCATCGAGCGTCGGCAAGTGGCCGGCCTTGCGCTGCCTGAGGGTTTCCTCGGCGGCAGTCACTGCGTAATTGCTGGCCAGCAGGTTGAGGTTCTGGCGCCCGGCGGTTTCGACCCAGGCCTTGGCGTCGTTCGGCGCCGGCGGCAGCACCGGCAGCGTATGGACGATGCCCTGGATCGAGTTGTACTGGCGGTTGGTCAGGGTGATCAGCGCCTCGAAGGCGTCGTCCACCTGGCGCTGGGCCACGATGCGGTTGGCGCGAGCGGTGTCGTAGCTGGCCTGGGATTGCAGCACATCGGTCTTGTCCGACAGGCCCACATCGAAGCGCTCATTGGACTGGTCGAGCTGGCGTTTGAAGGCATTTTCTTCGGCCTTGGTGGAGGCCAGGTTGTCTTGCGCGCGCAGGACTGCAAAGTAGCTCTCGGCACTTTGCAAAATCAGGTTCTGTTCACTGGCCGACAGTTGCAGCGAGGCTTGCTCGCTGACGGCTTCGGCGGCTTGCAGCTGGAACCAGCGATCGGCGCGAAACAGCGGCTGGCTCAGGGTGGCGCGCCAGGAGTGCGCGTCGCGGCTGGCAGTGGCGGCGGGCTGGTCGATCTGGGTGCGCACGTTGTTACTGTCGGCGCCGGCCGACAGGTTCGGCAGCAAGCCTGCGCGCGCCTGGGGCACCACTTCTTTCTGCGCGCCATATTGAGCGCGGGCAGCGGCCAGGTCGGCGTTGTTGCTCGCCGCTTCCTGATAGACGCTGACCAGGTCGGTGTTGGCGGACAAGGGCGCTTCAGCTGCCCAGACCATTCCATTGGTCGCACAAGACACGGCAATTGCCAGTGAAAGTTTGCGCAGCATGAGGCGATCCCTGAGTAAATATTACGATGATAATTTATTGCCCAAGGCTACGGTGGCAAAGAGGGAGCGTCAAGCCTAAGGCAGCTCAGGAGTGTAGTGGGCGGGCCTCGGCACAACAATCCTGTAATTACGCCATTTATCATCCTGACGACAGTGTCATTGGCAATTTGCCCACGCCATGGTCTAGACTGGCCAGGTTCTTGTCGGGGTGCCTTGTTGGAAGGCTGAGATCGGTAAATACCGGATCCCGTTGAACCTGATCAGGTTAGCGCCTGCGTAGGGAACAAGATTTCTCGTCACCCGGCGAGTCCTCTTGTGCTTCGTCCGGGAAGTTGTTCGACAATCGAACAGCCCTCGTGCGCAAGCACAGCACTGGTTTCAGTGCGTCCGTCCGTCACAGGTTCGCTCCGACAACAATCCACCGCCCGGATAAGTTGGAGAGCCCTGATGAGCACCGAATTAAAAAGCCAAAAATCAAAAAACACCGTGCACTTGAGTGAATCGGCCAAGGTCGACTCCGGTTCCGTGCAGCCGTTTACCCGCTCACAGAAGATCTATGTACAGGGCTCGCGTCCCGATATTCGCGTGCCCATGCGCGAAATCAGCCTGGATGTGACGCCCACCGAGTTCGGCGGTGAAATCAATGCACCGGTGGTGGTCTACGACACATCGGGTCCGTATACCGATCCCAACGTGATCATCGACGTGCGCAAAGGCCTGGCCGACGTGCGCTCGCCCTGGATCGAAGAGCGCGGCGATACCGAGCGACTGGCTTGCCTGAGCTCACGCTACGGCCAGGAACGCCTGGATAACCCGGACCTGGCCTACCTGCGCTTTGCCCACCTGCAAAATCCACGACGGGCCAAGGCCGGCGCCAACGTCAGCCAGATGCACTATGCGCGCAAAGGCATCATCACGCCCGAAATGGAATATGTGGCCATCCGCGAAAACATGAAGCTTGAAGAAGCCCGCGCCGCCGGCCTGCTCAAGCAGCAGCATGCGGGACACAGCTTTGGTGCCAGCATTCCAAAGATCATCACGCCCGAATTTGTTCGTGAAGAAATCGCCCGTGGCCGCGCCATCATCCCGGCCAACATCAATCACACTGAACTGGAACCGATGATTATCGGCCGTAACTTCCTGGTGAAGATCAACGGCAATATCGGTAACAGTGCGCTGGGCTCGTCCATCGAAGAAGAAGTGGCGAAGATGACCTGGGGCATTCGCTGGGGCTCCGATAACATCATGGACCTGTCCACCGGCAAGCACATCCACGAAACCCGCGAGTGGATCATCCGCAACTCGCCGGTGCCGATCGGCACCGTACCCATCTACCAGGCACTGGAGAAAGTCGACGGTGTGGCGGAAGACCTGACCTGGGAACTGTTTCGCGACACCCTGATCGAGCAAGCCGAACAGGGCGTCGACTACTTCACGATCCATGCCGGTGTATTGCTGCGCTATGTGCCGCTGACCGCCAACCGCGTCACCGGCATCGTCAGCCGTGGCGGCGCGATCATGGCCAAATGGTGCCTGGCGCACCACAAGGAAAACTTCGCCTACACGCATTTCGAAGAAATCTGCGAAATCATGAAAGCCTATGACGTCAGCTTTTCGCTGGGCGACGGCTTGCGTCCGGGCTCGGTGGCCGACGCCAACGACGCCGCGCAATTCGGTGAGCTGGAAACCCTTGGCGAGCTGACCAAGATCGCCTGGAAGCACGACGTGCAAACCATGATCGAAGGCCCCGGCCACGTGCCGATGCAGTTGATCAAGGAGAACATGGACAAGCAGCTCGAATGCTGCGACGAGGCGCCGTTCTACACCCTCGGCCCGCTGACTACCGACATCGCGCCGGGCTATGACCACATCACCTCCGGCATCGGCGCGGCGATGATCGGCTGGTTCGGTTGCGCCATGCTCTGCTACGTCACGCCCAAGGAACACCTGGGGTTGCCGAACAAGGATGACGTAAAGACCGGGATCATCACTTACAAGATCGCCGCCCACGCCGCCGACCTCGCCAAAGGCCATCCGGGCGCGCAGATTCGCGACAACGCGCTGAGCAAGGCGCGCTTCGAATTCCGTTGGGAAGACCAGTTCAACCTGGGCCTGGACCCGGACACCGCGCGGGCGTTTCACGACGAGACCCTGCCGAAAGAGTCCGCCAAGGTCGCGCATTTCTGTTCGATGTGCGGGCCGAAATTCTGCTCGATGAAAGTCACCCACGAAGTGCGTGAGTATGCGGCCAACCAGCGCATTGAAGCGGTGGATGTGGACGTGGCCAAAGGCTTGGCCGAGCAGGCGGAGCGGTTCAGGCAGGAAGGCAGTCAGCTCTACAAAAAGGTCTGAAACCCATGATCGTTCCCACGCTCCGCGTGGGAATGCATCCCCTTACGCTCTGCGTCACAAAGGCGGACGCAGAGCGTCCAACGCGGCATTCCCACGCAGAGCGTGGGAACGATCAGCCCCTCAGAGATTCCACCCTTGAGCATTCAACCGAGCACCTATTCGCCGGACATTGCAGTCCCCCAGGACAAGCGCGTCTTCGGCGCCCGCGACCTGTTCTCCCTGTGGTTCTCCCTCGGCATCGGCCTGATGGTCCTGCAAACCGGCGCCTTGCTGGCGCCGGGCCTGGGGCTGTCGGGTTCATTGCTGGCCATCTTGCTCGGCACCCTGGTCGGCGTGCTGTTGCTGGCCGCCGTCGGCGTGATCGGCAGCGACACCGGGCTGTCCGCCATGGCCGCGCTCAAGCTCAGCCTCGGTAGCCGCGGTGCGAGCCTGCCGGCGCTGTTGAACCTGCTGCAATTGATTGGCTGGGGTTCGTTCGAAATCATCGTCATGCGCGATGCCGCCAGCTTGTTGGGTACGCGTGCGTTCAGCGAGGGCAGCCTGTTGGCGAGCCCTTTGTTGTGGACCGTGTTGTTTGGTGGCCTTGCCACCGTGCTGGCGGTGAGTGGCCCGCTGACCTTCGTGCGGCAAATCCTGCGCAAATGGGGCATCTGGCTGCTGCTCGCGGCCTGTCTGTGGCTGACCTGGAACCTGTTTGCCAAGGCCGACCTCGTCGCGCTGTGGGCCCAGGCCGGTGACGGCTCGATGCCGTTTGCGGTGGGCTTTGACATTGCCATCGCCATGCCGCTGTCGTGGCTGCCGCTGATCGCCGACTACTCACGCTTTGGCAAGCGCGCGAAAAGCGTGTTCGGCGGCACCGCGCTGGGGTTCTTTATCGGTAACTTCTGGCTGATGAGCCTGGGGGTGGCCTACACCCTGGCCTTTGCGCCCAGCGCTGAAGTCAATGCGCTGCTGCTGGCCCTGGCCGGCGCCGGCCTGGGTATTCCGCTGTTGCTGATCCTGCTGGACGAGTCGGAAAATGCCTTTGCCGATATTCACTCGGCGGCGGTGTCGAGCGGGATGCTGCTGCGTTTGAAAGTCGAGCACCTGGCGTTGGCCATCGGTGTGATTTGCACCGTGATTGCCTGCCTGGCGCCCCTGGCGCAATACCAGAACTTCCTGTTGCTGATCGGCTCAGTGTTTGCGCCACTGTTCGGCGTGGTACTGGTGGATCACTTCATCCTGCGCCGTCGGCGCCAGGGCGCGGTGACCCAACTGCATTGGCCGGCGCTGCTGGCGTGGCTGGGCGGCATCGGCACCTACCACCTGCTGGCGCACCTGTACCCGGATATTGGCGCAACCCTGCCGGCATTGCTGCTGGCAGGGTTGCTGCAGTTCATCCTGGGGCGGGCGGTCAGTGGCGCGCGGGCATCAGCTCAGGCTTGATCACACCGGTCAGGCGTGCATAGGGGATGGTGATTTCGATCAGCCCCTGGGCGTAGGGGGCGATGGTGGTGACGTTGTACTTGAGCACCACGCCGCCGCTGGTCAAGGCCACGTTCGGGGTTTTCTGGAACGGCCAGTTCTTCACGAACTCCGGGTCGCGGTCCATCTTGGTGTTGATCAACCAGCTGTTGTGGGCAACTTTTGCGGTATTCCAGAAGGCCTGCTCCTGGCCGGGCAACAGCATGTCGGCCAGGCCCAATTCCTTGTGCAGCACCCGTGAATAGTTGATGAATCCGCGGCCAGGTTCACCGTGGGCCACGCCGGTGTCCAGGTAGCTGGACACTTCAACGATCACCAGTCCGTCATGCTGCTCACGTACCTTGGCCTGCAAGTACATGCTGTGGCGGTCGGGGGATTCGCGCAGGAATGTGTCCCGGTAGGCATTCAGGGTCGCAGGGACGCCGGCGCCGGGCGTGGTGCGGGTCATCTGCAGCAGGCGCTGCTCGACCAGTTTGTCCAGTTGCGGGTCGGCGGGGAAATGCACGGTGTCGATGTTCACCAGCGGACAATCAGGGCTGCCGCAGCCGGGCTTGATCTGCTCCGACTTGTCGGTGGTGACGTCCAGCGGTTTGAGCTGGCCGGGCTGGAACAGGCTCTGGCAGGCACCCAGGGTCAAGGCAATACAAGCCATGGAGGCGATTTTTAAAAGCGACATGTGTGTCCTTCGTAAATCGATGGAAAGCGAAAAGAGTAGCGCTTGGACTGCCAACAGGGCCGCCAGTTCGCCACTAGACTGATTAGTGTGAGTTTGACGCCCGCCGTCTATCCCGGCAACCGGAAAGGGGCTGCGCCGAGCCGCTTGGGCGCGTTAGGATGGCGCCCACTGCACGGCTTATGACGAGGAAGAATATGACGGACTTTACGAAGTCGACGCCGAAGAATATCGAGATTGTTCAGCGCGACTCTGCCTACAAGGGCTTCTATCAGCTCGATCGGGTGCAACTGCGCCACGAGAAGTTCGACGGCGGCATGAGCCGCGTGATCAATCGTGAAGTGTTTGTGCGCCATGATGCGGTGTGCGTACTGCCCTACGATCCGCAGCGCGATGAAGTGGTGCTGATCGAGCAGTTCCGCGTCGGCGCCATGGGGCGTGCCGACAACCCGTGGCTGGTGGAAATGGTCGCCGGCCTGATCGACAAGGACGAGCAACCCGAGGAGGTTGCACACCGCGAAGCCGAAGAGGAAGCTGGGCTGACGTTCTCCGCGCTGTGGCCGATCACCAAGTATTTCCCGTCGCCTGGCGGCAGTACCGAGTTCGTCCACCTGTACCTGGGCCGTTGCGACAGCTCACAGGCCGGTGGTATCCATGGATTGGAAGAAGAGGCCGAAGATATCCGCGTGACCACCTGGGCATTCGAAGATGCCTTCCAGGCTGTGCGCGACGGCAGGATTTCCAATGCAGCCAGCATCATCGCCCTGCAGTGGCTTGCGCTTAATCGCGCGGAAGTGAGGGGGCTATGGCAGTAAAGGCACGGGAACGTTACCGGGTTGACCTTATCGGGCTGCAAGCCGCATGCGAGGCCAACTATGCGCGGCTGATGCGCCTGCTCCCCGACATGCGCCACACGCCCCAGGCGCGGCGCATTGCCGTGACCCACGGCGACCAGATGCTGGGCGTGCTGACCCTGGAAGTCATCGTCAATTGCCCGTACACCACCACCCTGCGCGTGCGCCAGGAGCACAGCCTGCCCTGGCTGCCGGTGCCGCAGCTGGAAGTGCAGGTGTACCACGATGCACGCATGGCCGAAGTGATCAGCGCCGAACATGCGCGACGCTTTCGCAGCATCTATCCTTACCCGAATGTGTTCATGCACCAGCCCGATGAGAAAGCCCAGCTCAATGTGTTCCTCGGCGAATGGCTGAGTCACTGCCTGGCCCTGGGCCATGAGTTCGAAGTCGTGCGGTAGATGTGAACTGCGTTTGTTTTCCCTGGGTTTCCTCTTTGCGTCCTGCCCCAGCATAATTGCCCCACCTGTCTATTCCTGTGACCGCTAGGGAGAGCGCCTTGCCGAGCGTATCCGCCATGAACCCTGACGCTGTGCTGTTGGTGCAACTGTCCGACAGCCATTTGTTTGCCGATGCAGACGTCACGCTGCTGGGCATGAATACCCGCGACAGCCTGCAGCGGGTGATTGATCTTGTGCGCGAGCAGCAGCCGCCTGTCGATCTGGTGCTGGCCACGGGGGATCTGTCCCAGGACGGCACACTGGCGTCATACCAGCAATTTCGCGACATGACCGCGCCGATGGGCGCTCCCGCGCGCTGGCTGCCCGGCAACCACGATGAGCCGCAGATCATGGCCCACGCTGCCGTGCACAGCGACCTGCTGGAGCCGGTGGTTGACGTCGGCAACTGGCGCGTGACCTTGCTGGACTCCGCCGTCCCCGGTTCCGTGCCCGGCTACCTGCAGGACCAGCAGCTGCAACTGCTCGTCCAGGCCTTGAGTGAAGCGCCGAACCGGCATCACCTGGTGTGCCTGCATCATCACCCGGTGTCGATCGGCTGCGCCTGGATGGAGCCTATCGGCCTGCGCAATCCGGATGCGCTGTTTGCCGTGCTTGACCGCTTCCCCCAAGTGAAAGCGGTTTTGTGGGGGCATGTGCACCAGGAAATCGACAGCGAGCGCAACGGCGTGCGCCTGCTGGCTTCGCCGTCCACCTGCATCCAGTTCGCGCCCGGGAGTGAGGACTTCCAGGTCAGCGACCAGGCCCCAGGCTATCGCTGGCTGCGTTTGCATGCCGACGGGCGGTTGGAGACCGGGGTGGAGCGGGTCAGGGATTTCGCTTTCACCGTCGACTACGGCAGCAACGGCTATTAATAGCTGTAAACGCTGATCAAAAGGTGGGAGGGGGCTTGCCCCCGATGGCGGTGTCTCAGCTGCCACATGTGCTGACTGACACTCAGCCATCAGGGGCAAGCCCCCTCCCACATGGGTTCTCACACAGGCCCCTTATCCCTGTAAACTGCGCCTCTTTGGCTGAGTCACGGAGAGCCCGGCATGTCCGCTTCGATCCTCTATATTCACGGTTTCAACAGTGCGCCGGCCTCCAACAAGGCCAGCCAGTTGATCACCGTAATGGGCAAGCTTGGCCTGTCCGAGCAGCTGCGTGTTCCGGCGCTGCATCACCATCCGCGTCAGGCGATTCCTCAATTGGAGGAGGCCATCGCAGAACTGGGCAGGCCGCTGCTGGTCGGCAGTTCATTGGGCGGCTACTATGCAACCCATCTTGCCGAACGCCATGGCCTCAAGGCGCTGCTGGTCAACCCGGCGGTCAGCCCCCATCGGATGTTTGACGGCTACCTGGGAACCCAGAAGAACCTCTACACCGACGAAAGCTGGGAGTTGACCCTCGACCACGTCACGGCGTTGGCCGAGCTGGAAGTACCGGCTCCTCAGGACGCCGCGCGTTATCAGGTGTGGTTGCAGACCGGGGACGAAACCCTGGATTATCGCCTGGCCCAGCAGTATTACCGGGCCTGTGCCTTGCGCATCCAGGCCGGTGGCGACCACGGTTACCAAGGGTTTGCCCAGCAATTGCCGGCATTGTTGAGCTTTGCCGGCATTGGCGCTGATCAGTATCAATCCTTCGATTTTTCGTCACTGTAAAAATCGCAGGTCATTTTTTAATCGAACGACTCACGACGAGACCCCATGGCCACTCCCAGCGCTAGCTCTTATAACGCCGACGCCATCGAAGTCCTCTCGGGCCTCGACCCGGTGCGCAAACGCCCCGGCATGTACACCGACACCAGTCGGCCGAACCACCTTGCCCAGGAAGTCATCGACAACAGTGTCGACGAAGCCTTGGCCGGGCACGCCAAGTCGGTGCAGGTCATTCTCCACGCCGACCACTCCCTGGAAGTGTCCGACGACGGTCGCGGCATGCCGGTGGACATTCACCCGGAAGAGGGTGTATCGGGCGTCGAACTGATCCTCACCAAACTGCATGCCGGCGGCAAGTTCTCCAACAAGAACTACCAGTTCTCCGGCGGCTTGCACGGCGTGGGGATTTCCGTGGTCAACGCCTTGTCCACGCAGGTCAGGGTCAAGGTCAAGCGTGACGGCAACGAATACCAGATGACCTTCGCCGATGGCTACAAAGCCACCGAGCTGGAAGTGGTCGGCACTGTCGGCAAGCGCAACACCGGGACCAGCGTGTACTTCGCGCCGGACCCGAAATACTTCGATTCGCCGAAATTCTCCATCAGCCGTCTCAAGCATGTGCTCAAGGCCAAGGCCGTGCTGTGCCCGGGCCTGTTGGTGAGCTTTGAAGACAAAGGCACCGGCGAAAAGGTCGAGTGGCACTACGAAGACGGCCTGCGCTCCTACCTGGAAGATTCGGTCAGCGACTTCGAACGCCTGCCCAACGCGCCGTTCTGCGGCAGTCTGGCCGGTAACAAGGAAGCCGTCGACTGGGCGCTGTTGTGGTTGCCCGAAGGCGGCGACAGCGTGCAGGAAAGCTACGTCAACCTGATTCCCACCGCCCAGGGCGGCACCCACGTCAACGGCTTGCGCCAGGGCTTGCTGGACGCCATGCGCGAATTCTGCGAATACCGCAGCCTGCTGCCGCGCGGCGTGAAGCTGGCGCCGGAAGACGTGTGGGAACGCATTGCGTTCGTGCTGTCGATGAAAATGCAGGAGCCGCAGTTCTCCGGCCAGACCAAGGAGCGCCTGTCCTCCCGCGAGGCGGCGGCGTTTGTCTCCGGTGTGGTCAAGGATGCCTTCAGCCTGTGGCTCAACGAGCACCCGGAACTGGGCCTGGCCCTGGCGGAGCTGGCGATCAACAACGCCGGTCGTCGCCTCAAGGCCAGTAAGAAAGTCGAGCGCAAGCGCATCACCCAGGGGCCGGCATTGCCCGGCAAGCTGGCCGATTGCGCCGGGCAGGACCCGATGCGCTCCGAGCTGTTCCTGGTGGAAGGTGATTCCGCCGGCGGTTCCGCCAAGCAAGCACGGGACAAGGAATTCCAGGCGATCCTGCCGTTGCGCGGCAAGATCCTCAACACCTGGGAAGTCGATGGCAGCGAAGTACTGGCCAGCCAGGAAGTACACAACATCGCCGTGGCCATTGGGGTCGACCCTGGCGCAGCGGACATGAGCCAGCTGCGCTACGGCAAGATCTGCATCCTCGCCGATGCCGACTCCGACGGCCTGCACATTGCTACCTTGCTGTGCGCGTTGTTCGTGCAGCACTTCCGCCCGTTGGTGGATGCCGGTCACGTCTACGTCGCCATGCCGCCGCTGTACCGCATCGACCTGGGCAAGGAGATTTTCTACGCCCTGGACGAAGCCGAGCGCGATGGCATCCTCGATCGCCTGGTGGCAGAGAAGAAGCGCGGCAAGCCACAGGTCACGCGATTCAAGGGCCTGGGTGAAATGAACCCGCCGCAACTGCGCGAAACCACCATGGACCCGAACACCCGGCGCCTGGTGCAGTTGACCCTGGAAGACTTCGCCGGCACTTCGGAAATGATGGACATGCTGCTGGCGAAAAAGCGTGCGCCGGATCGCAAGGCCTGGCTCGAATCCAAAGGCAACCTGGCCGAGGTATTGGGCTGATGCGCACAGGCGTCGCCCTGGCGATCCTGATGGTGTGCGGGTTGGCAGCCACCGATGGGGTGGCCGCGCCCGTGGCTGAGCTCAAGTTGGTGTCCGAACATCCGGTAGACGGCATGCGCGGCGGCAACCTGTCGGGCCTGGCGCTGTGCGGCAAGGACCTGTGGACGGTATCGGACCGCGATGATGACCGGATTTATCGTCTGGACACCCGCGAGCCGACCTGGAACGCCGAGGCATTGACGATCGACGTACCCCCGGTGCCCGAATCCGGCCTGCCGTGGGGGTTGCGCTCGCGCACCAAGGCGGCTTCGTTCATTCGCGGTGGAGACCTGGATTTCGAAGGCATCAGCTGTGATGCCGCAGGCAACCGCTACATCGTCAGCGAAGCCCATGCGGCGGTGTTGCAGGTACCGGCAGCCGGTGCGCCCGAGTGGTTGAAAATCGCCCCGGGCATGGTGCGCGAGGCGCGGGCCAGCGGCATGTTGCTGCACTTCAATGCGTTGTTCGAAGGCCTGACGGTGAACCCGCAAGGCAATCAGATCTGGCTCGCCGCCGAGCGTGAGCGCCGTGGCCTGATCTCGATCAAGCGCGGGCAGAGCGTGTGGGATTGCGAGGGGGCTTGCGTATTGTTGAGCGAGGCCGGGCTGGAAGTACAGCCGGCGCAGTTCACCAACGCCAAGGCCGTGTCCAAGGATTTTGCCGACCTAGCGCTGTTCAACGACAAGCTGTTCACCCTGGAGCGCAATGCATTCCAGATTTGCCGACGCGATACGGTGACGGCCAAGGTTGAGCTGTGCTGGTCGTTTGCCGACGAAACCCTGACGCCCGAACGGCGTTACCCCCAACCTTATGGCCTGGCCGAAGCCCTGGTGGTGGACGCCGACGGCGCCTGGATTGGTATCGACAATAATTTTGGCGCGCGTGCCGACGGTGAAAAGCGTCCGGTGGTCTATCGGTTTGCCGCCCCGGCCGGTGGCTGGAGTGCCCAGCCATGAGCCGCGACTTTTTTGAATTGAATCAGCGCAGCGGCAGTTCCGCTGCGCCTTACCCAACGATGAGGCCCGCATGAGTGACATCCTCGCAGACAGCTTAGATGGCGTAGAACGCCGATCGCTGGCTGACTTCACCGAAAATGCCTACCTCAACTACTCCATGTACGTGATCATGGACCGTGCCCTGCCGCATATCGGCGACGGCCTGAAGCCGGTACAACGGCGCATTATCTACGCCATGAGTGAGTTGGGCCTGGACGCCGATTCCAAGCACAAGAAGTCGGCGCGTACCGTCGGTGACGTGCTCGGCAAGTTCCACCCCCACGGCGATTCGGCCTGCTACGAAGCCATGGTGCTGATGGCCCAGCCGTTCAGCTACCGCTACACCCTGGTCGACGGCCAGGGTAACTGGGGCGCGCCGGATGATCCCAAGTCCTTCGCCGCCATGCGTTACACCGAGGCGCGTCTGTCGCGTTATTCGGAAGTATTGCTCAGCGAGCTGGGCCAGGGCACCGCGAACTGGGGGCCCAACTTTGACGGCACCCTCGACGAACCCCTGGTGTTGCCGGCACGTTTGCCGAATATTCTGCTCAATGGCACCACCGGCATCGCTGTCGGCATGGCCACCGATGTGCCGCCGCACAACCTGCGCGAAGTCGCCGCCGCCTGCGTTCGCCTGTTGGATGAGCCAAAAGCCACGGTCGAGCAGCTCTGCGAGCATATCCAGGGCCCGGACTACCCGACCGAAGCGGAAATCATCACGCCGCGCGCCGACCTGCTGAAAATGTACGAAACCGGCAAGGGCTCGGTGCGCATGCGCGCGGTGTATCACGTCGAAGACGGCGACATTATCGTGACCGCGTTGCCGCATCAGGTGTCCGGCGCCAAGGTGCTGGAGCAGATCGCCGCGCTGATGCAGGCCAAGCCGTCGAAACTGCCGCAGGTCGCCGACTTGCGCGATGAGTCCGACCACGAGAACCCTTGCCGCATCGTGATCATCCCGACCAACAGCCGGGTGGATCATGCAGTGCTGATGCAGCATCTGTTTGCCAGCACCGACCTGGAGTCCAGCTATCGGGTCAACGTCAACATCATCGGCCTGGACGGCAAGCCGCAGCTCAAGAACCTGCGCAACCTGCTGGTGGAATGGCTGGAGTTTCGCGTACAGACCGTGCGCCGGCGCCTGCAATTTCGCCTGGATAAGGTCGAGCGCCGCCTGCACCTGTTGGACGGCTTGTTGATCGCCTACCTCAACCTGGATGAAGTGATCCATATCATCCGTACCGCCGAGCACCCGAAAGCCGAGCTGATCGCGCGTTTCGAATTGAGCGAGATCCAGGCTGACTACATCCTCGACACCCGCTTGCGCCAGTTGGCGCGACTGGAAGAAATGAAGCTGCGCGACGAGCAGGACGCACTGCTCAAGGAACAAGCCAAGCTGCAGGCGCTGCTGGGCAGTGAAGCCAAGCTCAAGAAGCTGGTGCGCAGCGAGCTGATCAAGGACGCCGAAACCTACGGCGATGACCGCCGGTCGCCGATTGTCGAGCGTGCGGAAGCGAAAGCTCTGACAGAAACCGAGCTGCTGCCTAACGAGAAAATTACCGTCGTTCTGTCGGAAAAGGGTTGGGTTCGCTCCGCCAAAGGGCATGATATTGACGCCACCGGGCTTTCGTACAAGGCCGGTGATGGCTTCAAAACCGCCGCCGCCGGACGTTCCAACCAGTTTGCGGTGTTTATCGACTCGACCGGGCGCAGTTATTCGGTGCCGGCCCACACGCTGCCTTCCGCACGGGGGCAGGGCGAGCCGCTGACCGGGCGCCTTACACCGCCACCGGGGGCGAATTTCGAGTGCGTGCTGCTGCCGGACGATGATTCGTTGTATGTCATCGCCTCCGACGCCGGTTACGGATTCGTGGTCAAGGGTGAAGACCTGCAGGCCAAGAACAAGGCGGGCAAGGCGCTGCTGAGCTTGCCGAACAATGCCAAGGTGATCCTGCCGCGACCGGTGGAGGATCGTGAGCACAACTGGCTGGCCTCGGTGACCACCGAAGGGCGTCTGCTGGTGTTCAAGATCAGCGACCTGCCGCAGCTGGGCAAGGGCAAGGGCAACAAGATCATTGGTATCCCGGGAGAGCGTGTGGCCAGTCGCGAAGAGTACGTGACCGACATTGCCGTCATCCCCGAAGGCGCTACGCTGGTGCTTCAGGCCGGCAAGCGCACGCTGTCGCTGCGCCCTGACGACCTTGAGCACTACAAGGGCGAGCGCGGTCGACGCGGCAACAAACTGCCTCGAGGCTTCCAGCGAGTGGATGCTTTGTTGGTAGAAACGCCTGCTTAAGGCGTACTAGAGGCCTCGATCTACGATTTAACGCGTAGATCGACGCTTTGGCGCTGGAGTCATGGCGCATATTCACGGATGATATGGCCTTTCCAGCGCCGGCGTGGCCGAGCGTGTTTAGGTTATTTTTAGTATTACATTGTGGTTCGCCTTGTGGCAGCCACCTGGATGGGATGATGACTGCTCCACGCCTTCCTCTATTTTTGATGCTCGCTGGCCTATTAGGGCTGGCGGGTTGCAGCACGCACCAGCCGGTGTCGCTGTACCAGCTGGACAGCGGAAGTCCGGCTCAGCCAGCACAAACCGCCGGCATGGCGGTCCTGCTGGGTCCGGTCATCGTTGCTGATTACCTGCAACGCGAGACCCTGCTCCAACGTCAGAACGACGGAAGCCTGCAAGGTTCCACGGATGGTCGTTGGGCGGGTAGCCTTTCTTCCGATATCAACCAGTTGATGTTGCGTCAGGTGGCCGGTCAGTTGGACAGTCAGCGCGTGGTCCTGGCGCCAGGCCCATCGGGGTTTTCCCCGGATGTGCAAGTGTTGCTGACCATCACACGGCTTGACTCCGGCAAGTCGCAACCGGCGATCCTGGATGCACAGTGGCGCTTGATCGACCGTCGCGGGCAAGTACGGGACAACCGTATCGTGCACCTGCAGGAAGAACATGCCGGCACCACCGCGTCCCAGGTCCAGGCCCAGGGCGTATTGTTGCAGCACCTGGCGCAGCAGCTGTCGGTGGCGCTCAAGCCGCTGGCCAACCAGCCGCCGATTGCCGAGGCACCGCGCAAGCAGGCACCGGCACAAGCCAAGCCCGCAACCCCGGAAAAACCGAAGATGCCGATGGCAACACCGATTCGTACGGATCTGGAAGTGTTCAGGTTTTGATCTGAATGCCAGGCAAACAAAAGGCCCGCTGAGTAAGCGGGCCTTTTGTTTGGGCTGCAATTTAAGCTGCGCCACAAATTAACTGTGGGAGGGGGCTTGCCCCCGATTGAGGTGGGTCAGTTAATGCATCTCTGACTGGACTAGCGCTATCGGGGCATAAGTATCTACACAACTCTGTAGCCCCCACCGTAACCACGATGCGAAGCGAGCCGCTCTTGATCTTGATCTGCTTTTGATCTCAGGCGCCCCGTTAAACCACGCTGGCCGAACGCAGGCTTG
>NZ_CVTX01000100.1:0-36891 GCF_900005715.1 Pseudomonas sp. 34 E 7 | reverse complement strand
TCCCCCAGGTGCTGCCCAACGGCGGCAGCGGGCTGTCGAGTTCGGCAATGATCGCTAGGGCGTCGGTGTGACCTTCGAACAGTTTGCACAAGCGCAGGTCATGGCCGGCGACTTGCGCCAGCCCGCTGTAACGCTCCAGCGTCTGGCCGCTGCCGGGCAAGGGCAGCTGGTCCAGGCCTTCTTCCTGAAGGTCCTTTAAGGCATTACCCAGGGCTTGCGTATTGGCATAGCCCCGGTAGCCGGAAAGGAATCCGTGCAACGCCATTTCACACCTCGTCGTCGTGATGCAGTTCAAACAGTAGCAGCGAGCGGCCGGTGGCGGCGTACTCGTGCTCAAATTCAAAGCGCTCCTGGCCACGCACTGCCGGGTCATTGGTATCGAGCAGGCAATTCCAGTACTCGCCCTGGGGCACCGGTGGCAGACGGAAATTGACCATGTCGTGATGGGCATTGACCACCAGCAACAACGTCGCGTCGGCACCGGCACGGCGAATCCCGGTCTCCTGAGCGCGGCCATCCATCAGCATGCCCAGGCAACGGCCATGGCTGTCTTCCCACTGCTCGGTGGTCATTTCATTGCCATCCGGCGCCAGCCAGGTGACGTCTTTTACGCCGATATCTTCGTTGTAGTCACCGACCAGGAAGCGCCCACGGCGCAGGATCGGGTACGCCAGGCGCAGCTTGATCAGGCGCTTGACGAACTTGAGCAACGCCTTGCCGTCGTCGTCCAGGTCCCAGTTGACCCAACCGATCTCGCTGTCCTGGCAGTAGGCATTGTTGTTGCCGTGCTGGGTGCGGGCGAATTCATCGCCGGCCACGATCATCGGCGTGCCTTGGGCCAGCAGCAGGGTGGCGAAGAAGTTGCGCATCTGGCGCAGGCGCAACACGTTGATTTCCGGATCGTCGGTAGGGCCTTCGGCGCCATGGTTCCACGACAGGTTGTTATTGCTGCCGTCCTGGTTGTTCTCGTCGTTGGCTTCGTTGTGCTTGTCGTTGTAGGACACCAGGTCATGCAGGGTGAACCCGTCATGGGCGGTGATGAAGTTCACCGAGCTGTAAGGCCGGCGCCCACGGTGGTTGAACATTTCGCCCGAGGCGGTCATGCGTCCGGCGAAGTCCGCCAACTGGCCGTCATCGCCTTTCCAGAAGGCACGCACGGTGTCGCGGAAACGGTCGTTCCATTCCGCCCAGCCCGGCGGGAAGTTGCCCACCTGATAGCCGCCGGGGCCGCAGTCCCAGGGTTCGGCGATCAGTTTGAGCTGACGCAGGATAGGGTCCTGGCGGCATGCCACGAGGAAGCTGTGACGTTCGTCAAAGCCGTCGCGATAGCGGCCGAGGATTGTCGCCAGGTCGAAGCGGAAACCGTCGACGTGCATCTCGGTCGCCCAGTAACGCAGGGAATCGGTAACCATCTGCAGCACGCAGGGGTGACTCAGGTCCAGGGTGTTGCCCGTGCCGGAATCATTGATGTAGAAGCGCTTTTCGTCAGGCATCAACCGGTAGTACGAGGCGTTGTCGATGCCGCGCATGGACAGGGTAGGGCCGCGCTCGTTGCCTTCGGCGGTGTGGTTGTAGACCACGTCGAGGATCACTTCGAGCTTCTGCTCATGCAGGTGCGCGACCATTTCCTTGAACTCGGCGATCTTGCCGCTGGCCAGGTAGCGCGGGTCGGGGGCAAAAAACGCGATGCTGTTGTAGCCCCAGTAGTTGGTCATGCCTTTTTCCAGCAGATGCTGGTCGTTGACAAAGGCATGCACGGGCAACAGCTCGACCGAAGACACCCCCAACTGGCGAATATGCTTGAGCACGTCATCTTCCATCAGCCCGGCGCAGGTGCCGCGCACGGATTCGCCGACCGAAGGATGGCGCATGCTGATGCCGCGCAGGTGGGTTTCATAGATGATCGTACGGTCCCATGGCACGCGCACCGGCTGGTCATTACCCCAGGTGTGCGCCGGGTCGATGACCTTGCACTTGGGCACGAAAGGCGCGCTGTCGCGTTCGTCGAAGCTGAGGTCGTCGTCGGGGTGGCCGATGGTGTAGCCAAACAGCGCTTCGGACCATTTGAGTTCGCCCACCAGTTGCTTGGCATAGGGGTCGATCAGCAATTTGTTGTGGTTGAAGCGATGGCCGTTTTCCGGGTCGTAAGGGCCATACACACGGTAGCCGTAAATCAGCCCGGGGTGGGCGTCGGGCAGGTAGCCGTGGAAGATTTCGTCGGTGTATTCGGGCAGCTCGATGCGTTCCAGTTCCACTTCACCGGCAGCGTCGAACAGGCACAGTTCGACCTTGGTGGCGTTGGCGGAAAACAGCGCAAAGTTGACGCCCAGGCCGTCCCAGGTGGCGCCAAGCGGGAAGGGCAGGCCTTCACGAATCCGCGACGGCTCATGGTCCGGCGTGGTTGAGGCTTTATCGGGTTGGCTCATGGTGTTGCTCCTGCAAGGGTTCTTTTTTCGGGCCGAACGCGGCCGTACTGACAGTTATTCAGCGTATGACGTAGATAGATAAAGGCCCCCTGACGGCGATGCGCTCAGGGGGCGCGGCGATCGATAAGCTTAGGGTTTGGGCTTTTTCGGTGCTGCGGGCTTCTTTGGCGCAGGCTTGGCGGCGGCAGGCGCCGCAGGCTTGGCTTTGGGTGCAGGCTTGGGCGCTGTCTTGGGCTTGGCGGCCGGCTTGGGCTTGCTTGGCGTCAATGCCTCGGCTTCGGCCAGCTTGCGCGCCATTTCCCAGTGACGAGCATCTTCACCGTGGGGTTTGCCTTCGGACTCCCAGATCTGATGGGCCAGTTCGCGGATGCGTTTGTCTTCATTACTCATCACACACTCCTCAGAAAATGTTCAGCTTTCTTGAATATCGGCATTGATAAAGACATTGACCGGGAAATCCCCCAGGGCAGCGCTGATCAACAGCTCCTTGTCTGGTGTGACTGCGCTTGTTTGAAAAAGTCCCTTCCAGTTTTGTGTTGTGGCGGCGAACGGTAATTTCACCCGCGTATCGCCCCAAATCCGGGCAGGAATCAGGGGTTGCAGCGCATTTTCGAGCAGGCGCCGGGGCCAGCGTGGCACCACCACCAACACGTGTCTGCCCTGCAGTTCTCGGCAGAACGCAACGACATGATCGGCCTGTGGGCCAACCACCTCCAGGGCGGTGTAGGCGCCGTCGCTGAACAGCTCGACGTTAGCCTTGCGCAAGGCCAGTACCTGCGCGATCACCGCTTGCTTGATACGCCCGTCGCGCCAGTTGGACAGCAGCTCACCGATGTCCGCCGGGTTATCCAGCGCGCGTTGCCGCGCCTGGAAGTCCACCGGACGCCGGTTGTCCGGGTCTACCAGACTGAAGTCCCAGAACTCATCGCCCTGGTACACGTCCGGTACGCCGGGCACGCTCAGGTGAAGCAAAGTCTGCGCCAGCCCATTCAAGGCGCCGGCGGGGGCGATGGCCTGGGCTGCGTCGGCAAGCGCGTCGCGCAAGGGCTTGCCGGTTTCACTGAGCAATACGCCTTGCAGGAACGTCTCGACGCCGCGCTCATACGCCTCGTTCGGCGCGCTCCAGCTGCTTTGCAGCTTGGCTTCGCGCAGCGCTTTCTGTTGCCACTGCCAGAGGCGTTGCTGATAGGCCTCAAGGTCGGGGTTCGGCTCCAGCGGCCAACTGCCGAGCAGCACTTGATAAAGGATCAGCTCGTCGCCGGCTGATGGGCTGTCAGCCGTCTCGCGCAACGGCGCCGCCAGGCTGCGCCAGTGTTCGACCTGCTCGGCATACCAGGGCGCGCATTCACTCAACACCGCCAGGCGCGCGCGGGTGTCTTCGCCACGTTTATGGTCGTGGGTGGCGGTGGCCAGCAAGTTATGCGGAAACGTCTTCAAGCGCTGCTGGTTGGCCCCATGAAAATCGGCCAACGGCGCGCTGAACTGCTCGGTGCTGAAACCCACGTCGTTACGCGACAGCAACACGGCCGAACGATAGAACGCCGTGTCTTCCACAGCCTTGGCTGCGGCGGGCGAGGTCAGTTGCTGGAAGCGCACACAGGCATGCTTGAGCATCTTGCGCTCGCGGCCCAGCGGGCGATTGCGCCACGGTTGACCACCCAGCCATTTCTCCAGGTGATCGAGCACCGGCCAGTCGCCCTCGTTCAGGGTACTGCGCGCGCCCTCCATGGCCTGTTGGAAGACCTTGTCGTCGGCTGCGCTGCGCCCGCGAGCACTGATATAGGTGCGGTACACCGGAAAATGCACGATCAGTTCCTGCAACGCCCGCCGGATCGCGCCCAGGGTCAGGTCGCGGGTCATCACGTCGTCACGGGCCACTTGCAGCAGCGCCTGGGCGACGCTTTCGAAGTCGCCGCCCAACGAACCGTTGAGGATTTGCTGGCGGGCCAGCCGCGCCTCGTCGATAAACGCCGACGGCCGTTCGCTGTGGCGCGACCACAACTCGGCCAGCGGCGCGAAGCCGTCCGGGTGATGCTGCATCAATGACAGTTGGTTCATGAATTCGTAGCCGGTGGTGCCGTCCACTTGCCAGTCTTCGCGCAGGGTCTCGCCTTCACCGAGGATTTTCTCCACGAAGATCGGCAAATGCCGCTGCGGCGACAATGCATCCACCCGGCGCCGCAGCTTGCGGCAATAACCCCGTGGATCGGCCAGCCCGTCGATATGGTCGATGCGCAGGCCATCGATCAGGCCTGCACTGATCAACTCGAAAATCTTGCCGTGGGTGGCTTCGAACACCGCCGTGCGCTCCACGCGCAGACCGCCCAGTTCGTTGACGTCGAAGAAGCGCCGCCAATTGATGTCGTCCGCCGCCGTGCGCCAGCTGGCGAGGCGGTAGGTCTGCTCTTCCAGCAGCCGATGCAGGCGGTCGAAACCCTCAGGCGTGCGCCCGTCGAACGCGGCGAGGCGCTGTTCGATGGCGGGCAATACCTCGCTGGCCCGCTCGGCCAGCGCCTGTTTCAGCCAGCCGGCTTCGGCGTAGGCGTCGTCCTGATACGCCAGGGCTGCAAAGCGTTCGGCCAGCGGCCTGAGCGGTTCGTCGTTGCCCAGAATCAGTGCGTAGTCCCGTGGACAGATTGGGAAACGATGCTCGTAGTGCTCAACGTAAAAGGCCCCGTGCGCCGCCTCGAATTTCAGCACCAGGCTGCCGCTTTGCAACGCTTCGCCGTAATCGCTGCCAAGGAACGGCATCAGCAGTTGGCCCTTGAGCAGCGGGTCGGGTGAGTGCCACTGAATATCGAAGAATTCGCTGTAGGGGCTCAAACGTCCCCATTCCAGCAGGTCGAGCCACCAGGGGTTGTCGGCGCCGCCCACGGCCATATGGTTGGAGACGATGTCGAGGATCAGACCCATATCGTGTTCGCGCAACGCAGCGACCAGGCGCTGCAACGCGGCCTCGCCGCCCAGTTCCGGGTTGACACACGTAGGGTCGACCACGTCATAGCCATGCATCGAACCGGCCCGCGCCTTGAGCAGGGGCGAGGCATACAGGTGACTGATGCCCAGTCGGGCGAAATACGGCACCAACGGCACCGCATCATCCAGGGTGAAGCCTTTATGAAATTGCAGGCGCTGAGTGGCGCGCAGGGGCAGTGCTTTCATCGGTCACGCTCATAGGCTTGGTTGCGCGCAACGGCCAGCAGCTCGAGGCGGCGCGCGGCGCCGGCATTGTCGAGCAGGCTGGACGCTTCACCGGGCAGGCGGCGGCGCCAATTGGGGTGGGTGTCGGTGGTGCCGGGCAGGTTGGGTTGTTCTACCAGGCCCAGCGCATCCTCCAGGGGCAGCAGCACCAGCGGCGCACGGGTGTGGGCGAGGTAGCGCACACTGGCATCGATCATATGGTCGGTGTCGTTGCGGATCTCATCGACGAAGTTCTGCGGGTCCTGGCTCAGGGCCTGGCGCAATGCCTGGCGTTCGCGCAGGCGGTGTTCGCTCCATTGATCCACGGTCGGCGCGTCGATCAGGCCCAGTTCGATATTCCATTCGATGTCGCGGCTGTGCCACCAGCCGTTGAGCGTCGGCAAGTCGTGAGTGCTGGTGGTGGCCAGGGCGTTGTCGGGCCAGTCGAGGATGGGCCTGAACTGGCCGTCATGGTTTTGCTCGAACAGCAACACGCGCATGCCCAGAATCGCCCGGCTGCTGAGTTTTTCGCGCAGGCCGTCGGGCACGGTGCCGAGGTCCTCACCGAGAACAATGGCCTGGTGACGATGGGATTCGAGGGCCAACAGCCGCAGCATGTCGTCCACCGGGTAATACAGGTAGGCGCCTTCGCGCGGTGAAGCCCCGTTCGGGATGACCCACAGGCGTTGCAGGCCCATCACATGGTCGATGCGCAGGCCGCCCGCGTGGGCGAAATTGGCCCGCAGCATTTCAATAAAGGCGCGGAAACCGTGACGCTTGAGCCCCTCTGGCGAGAACGCGGAAATGCCCCAGCCCTGGCCTGCACGGTTGAGAATGTCCGGTGGCGCGCCGACGGTGAGGTCGGCGAGCAATTCGTCCTGGCGACTCCACGCCTGGCTGCCACCGCCGTCCGCACCCACCGCCAGGTCGGCGATCAGGCCGATGCCCATGCCGCTGCCACGCGCGGCCTGTTGCGCGCGCTGCAAACTGCGCGCGATCAACCACTGGGTAAACGCGAAATAGCCGATTTCATCACGGTGCTCCTCGGCAAACTGCGCCAGGGCCGGGCTCTGCGGCGTGCGCCAGTCCTGCGGCCAGTGACGCCAGTCGAGGTCTTCCCCGGCGGCGGCGCGCAATGCCTGCACCGCTTCGAAACGGCAGTGGTTTTCCAGGGCTTCGCCGCCGGCCTGGCGGAAGCTCTGGAAATCGGCATGCTGCGGGTGGTGGCCGTGGCGGAAATCGTCGTACAGGGCGCGCAACAGGCGCTGCTTGACCTTGGCGGCGGCAGGCCAGTCGATCAGGGTCAGCTGTTCCAGGTCGTGCAGCTCATCGGCCAGGCCCGTGGCCTCGATGGCATTGCGCACTTCACGCTCGCCCAGGATGCACCCGGGCGAGGCATACAGGCTGTTGAGAAACAGCCGGCTGGAAGGCGAGTAGGGGCTGTAGCGCTCGGTGTCGGCGCTGAACATGGCGTGCATCGGGCTGATCGCCAGGGCGTCGGCCCCGCGCTCGGCGGCCGAACGGGCCAGGTGCTCCAGGGCCAGGGTGTCGCCGAAACCGCCGTCGCCGAGGCGGCGCAACGAGTACAGCTGGGCGCTGAGGCCCCAGGCGCGGGCGGGGTCGTTTTGCACCGCTTCGGCCACGCTGTAGCACTGCGCGGGGGCGACAGCGAGGGTGAAGGTCTGGCCGTCGATATGCGCCTGGTGGTAGCCAAGGGCGATCACGCCGGGCAGCACGGCATCACCATCAAGACGCAGCTCCAGGCTTTCGCCGTTTTCCAACTGCACGCGGCACGGCGTGTCCGGTGCAAAGAAACGTGCGAGGTCCAGGCCTTCACCGCTGTCGACGGTGATCAGCGGGGGCAGATGCTTATCCTGCTGTACCTGTTCCAACGCCTGCAGGCTGGCCTCGATGTCGGCCTCGGTATCGGCCGGGTGACCCAGCCCCTTGAGCACGGCGCGCAGGGCGTCGGGTTTCACATGTTGCGGGCGACCGTTGGCATCGATCCAATCGACGGCCAGGCCCGCGCGGCTGGCGAGTATTTCCAGGTTCGCATCGCTCAAGACTGTTCTCCAGCAGGGAATAAGGACACGCGTGCACTGAAGGGCGGCAACTGCGCCGCCGCAGACTCGGCAGGCGTTTGAAAAATCACGTGGGACGCAGCCTGCCGATCGACGGGCTCGCTGCTCAGGTTCAGGTCGATTTGCAACACGCTGCCATTGCCCAGGCGCCAGCGCGCGCTGACGGCGCTGTCAGCCAGCACCTGCGCGCCGAGGGCCACGCTGCCAGGCAGATGAGGCACCACGTGCCGATGGCGCAGACTCAGCAAGTGGCGATAGAGCTGGGCATGCTCGTTTTCCGCCAGGGTTGGCCTGGATTGCAGGAAGGTCGTCAAGGCGTTGGGATCGGGGATACGTTCGCGCTGCTCGGGGTCATGAAACGCGGCGAAATCGGCGAACTCGTTGCGTCGACCTTCACGCACGGCCTCTGCCAGCTCACCATGATGGTCGGTAAAGAACAGGAAAGGCTCGGCAGCATTGACCTCATCGCCCATGAACATCAGCGGGATCATCGGCGACAGCAGCAATAACGCGGTCGCCGCCTTCAACGCCTGGGGCGGGCACAACTGGTGCAGGCGTTCGCCCAGGGCCCGATTGCCGATCTGGTCGTGGTTCTGCAGGAACGCCACGAACGCAGTGGGAGGCAGCTCGCCGCTGGGTTCGCCGCGTGCGTGGCCGTGGCGGGTGGTCTGGCCCTGATAGATAAAGCCTTCACCCAGGCAACGGGCGAGTTTGGCCGTGGTCTGCTCGGCGAAGTCGCTGTAGTAGGCGTCGGTTTCGCCGGTGAGCAGCACGTGCAGCACGTTGTGGAAGTCATCGTTCCATTGTGCGTCGAAATCATGTTTGAGCAGGCCGGCCTGGTTGAGCTCGTTTTCCAGCATCAGCCACACATGGCGCCCGCTATCGACCTGCTGGCGCACGCGCTGCGCCAGCTCCTGGAGAAAGCCGGGGTTGTCGATGGCGTGCACGGCGTCCAGGCGCAGGCCGTCGAAGCGGTATTCCAGCAGCCACATCAGGGCGTTATCGAGGAAGAAATCCCGCACTTCGCGGCGTTCGAAATCGATCCCCGCGCCCCACGGTGTGTGCACGTCTTCCTGGAAGAAGCCTTTGGCGTATTGGCCCAGGTAGTTGCCATCGGGACCGAAGTGGTTGTAGACCACGTCAAGGATCACCGCCAGGCCGTGCTCGTGGGCGCTGTCGATCAGGTGCTTGAGTTGTTCGGGGGAGCCGTAGGTGGCGTGGGGTGCGTAGGGCAGTATCCCGTCGTAACCCCAGTTGCGTTCACCGGGAAATTGCGCGAGGGGCATCAGTTCGATGGCGGTCACGCCCAGCTCGGCCAGGCGCGGCAGGTGTTTCTCGACTTCGGCGTAACCGCCCATCGCGCCGACGTGCAGTTCGTAGATGACCGCTTCGTGCCACGGGCGGCCTTGCCACTCACTGTGCCGCCATTGATAGGCGAGCGGGTCGACCACGCGGCTCCAACCGTGCACGTCCAGGGCCTGGGCCCTGGAGGCGGGGTCCGGAACATCCCGTTCCCCGTCGATATTGAAGCGATAAAGCGTGCCGGCAGGGCAGGCTGTCTCGACTTCAAACCAGCCATCTGCCTGGGGCAGCATGGCGATGGACTTTCCTTCCTGCAATTCAACGCTGACATAAAACGCGTCTGGCGCCCACAAGGCGAAACGCGTGTGTTGCGCGTCCAGCATCAGTGCGCCGTGGGGCCAGGTTTCCAAAGTCCGTAACGGCATCTATGAAGACCTCTCTTGATTATTTAGTCGATTTCCCCAGTGCTTTAACCACCAGTTGTTCGTACAGCTCGGCGTAGGGTTCCACCGCCTGCGACCAGTTGAACGGTTGGGTCATGGCGCGGCTGCGCATGGCATTGAGCAGGCCGGGGAAGGAGAACACTTTAAATGCGCGCTCCAGGGCAGCCTTGTAGCTGTCGACGGTGGATTCGTTGAACAGAAAACCGGTCACGCCGTCTTCAATGGTGTCGGCCAGGCCACCGGTATTGCGCGCCACCGGCAACGAGCCGAAACGCTGCGCATACATCTGGCTCAGGCCGCAGGGCTCATACCGCGAAGGCATCAATAGGAAGTCGCTGCCGGCAAACATGCGGCGGGCGTCGGTTTCGTTGAAGCCGATGCGCACGCCGACCTGGCCCGGAAAGCGCAGCGCCAGTTCGCGCATGGCTTGTTCCTCTTCCGGCTCGCCGCGCCCGATGATCGCGATCTGGCCACCGTTTTCGACGATGAAGCTGGCGACTGCTTCGGTCAGGTCCAGGCCTTTCTGGTAGACCAGGCGCGAGACCACGGCAAACAACGGGCCGGTGGAATCGTGCAGGCCGAACAGTTCGCGCACGTGGGCAGCGTTGATGGCCTTGCCTTCCCAGTCGCCGATATTGAAGTTATGGGTCAGGTGGGTGTCGGTGGAGGTTTCCCAGCTTTCGTCGATCCCGTTGGGAATCCCGCTGAGCAGGCCCTGCTGGGTCTTGCTGGCGAGGAAACCGTCCAGGCCGCAGCCGAATTCCGGGGTGGTGATTTCCTGGGCGTAGGTGGCGCTGACCGTGGTGATATGGCTGGAATACGCCATGCCGGCCTTGAGAAACGACATCTTGCCGTAGAACTCCATGCCTTCCTGTTGCAGGGCATGGGGCGGAATGCCCAGTTCGGGGGTGCAACCCAGGCTCACCACGCCCTGATAGGCGAGGTTATGAATGGTGAACAGGGTCGGCGTGCGTGAACCACGCCAGTGCATATACGCCGGGGCCAGGCCAGCGGGCCAGTCGTGGGCGTGCACCAGGTCCGGGCACCAGTGAATCTGCGCCAGGTTGGCGGCCATGTCGGCGGCGGCCAGGCCCAGGCGGGCGAAGCGGATGTGATTGTCCGGCCAGTCGCGGCCATTGTTGGCGCCGTAGGGGGTGCCTTCGCGCTCATACAGCTCGGGGCAGATCAGCACATAGATGACCAGGCCATCCTTGAGGTCCATGCGCCCGATCTTGCACGGCGGCAGCGCAGCGTGGCCACCCAATTCGCCGATGATATGAATAGGGTTGTCGCTTTCCATCACTTGCGGGTAACCGGGGATCAGCACACGCACATCGTGCAAGTGAGCCATGGCGCGGGGCAGGGCCGCCGACACATCGCCCAGGCCGCCGGTTTTCACCAGGTCGGCAAACTCGGACGTGACAAACAGCACTTTCTTTCGGTTGGGGTTATGACTGGACACCGGCCGCACCGTGTTGAGGTCGACGACCAAAGAGGTCGACCCGCCAACTGGCTGACTAACACGCTCTCCCTGAATACTTGCTGCGGCACTGATCATAGTTCTCTCCAACGTGTTGGTTAGCTAATGGCCCGCTGCCATTAGCTCGATGACCGCTTCCTGCGGCCAAGCGCACAAGCGCACGACAATCTGGCAAGGCGTATGCCAGTTGCACAATTAACTGAAAAGATTGGATGGACGGGCATGTAGCGTGAATCGCGGAGTGCTCGCCTTGCCTTAAAACTTGACCAAGGGCCGAGTTGAAAAGTTTAGTTTTTTTGCGGGGTTTTTGTTTTGGAACGGACCCATCGGTCATGAGTCTAGGCCAGATCTCGGAGCCTGTCGGGTTTAAAAGGCATTTTTGTAGGACAAAAAACGTTTAACCTTATGTTTGCTGAGGCCCAGATCCAAATGTGGGAGGGGCGGTGCGACGATTCGACTTGCCCCCGATGGCGGTGGGTCACCGCTATGGGGGGATAGGTATCTACACAACTCCGTAGCGCCCAACCGTAACCACGATGCGAAGCGAGTCGCTCTTGATCTTGATCTGCTTTTGATCTTGATCTCAGGCGCCCCGTCAAACCACGCTGGCCGGAGAGAGGGCACACCGAGCCTAGGCGAGGTGCCGAGTGGTGGGGCAAGAGCGTTTTGCTTACTTTTGCGCTTTTCAAAAGTGAGCCGCCGTCAGGGCGGAACCCTAAGCAGCCGTTACCGCAGAAACGGATATGTACTCGATCTGATCCAACATCCTGGTCGGCCCAGAGGCCGCCATCGGGGGCAAGCCCCCTCCCACACAAATCAACAACGTATGCCAACATTGTGCACTTGGGCATTGTCATTCAATACATGCACTTTATTGGTGCGTCAGCCGAGCACCCGAATGGGCGCGCCGTTCGCCCAGGCCTGAATGTCTTCGAGCATCTGTTGGTAGAACTGCCGGTAGTTTTGCTCGCTGACATAACCGACATGGGGCGTGGCCAGCACGTTGGGCAGGGAGCGGAAGGGATGCTCGAGGGGTAGTGGCTCCTGGCTATATACGTCCAGCGCCGCGCCGGCCAGGCGCCCATTGCTCAGCGCGTCCACCAGTGCCTGTTCATCCACAATCGGTCCACGCGCCGTGTTCACCAGGTGCGCGCCGGGCTTCATCCAGCCCAGTGCCTGCGCGTCGACCAGGCCGCGGCTGCGTTCGCTGAGGACCAGGTGGATGGTGAGAATGTCAGCCTGTTCGAACAGCTCGCGCTTGCTGACCCAGGTCACCCCCGACTCTGCGGCCCGTTGCGGGGTGAGGTTTTCGCTCCAGGCAATCACGCGCATGCCGAATACCTGGGCGAATTGCGCGACTTTCTGCCCGATGCTGCCCAGTCCCAGGATGCCCAGGGTCTTGCCATGCAGGTCGCCGCCCAGGCCGACCTGCCACCCGCCTGCGCGCAAAGAGTTGGCTTCGGCCAGCAGGTTGCGCGTCGAGGCCATGATCAGTGCCCAGGTCAGCTCCGGCGCAGCCTGCTTATAACTGTCGGTACCGCACACCTGGACCCCCAACGCCTTGGCGGCGGACAGGTCGATGGCGGCGTTGCGCATGCCGCCGGTGACCAGCAACTTGAGCCTGGGCAGGCCCTGCAGCAGGGCCTGGTCGAACCGCGAACGTTCGCGCATGACGCAAATAACGTCGAACCCTTGCAGGCGCTCGACCATGGTCGCGGTATCGGCGGGGTAGTCGTGGAGAAAGTGCACCTGGCCCAGGGGGGTGAGTACCGACCAATCCACCACGCTACTGGCCACTTGCTGCCAATCATCAATCACGGCGATCTGTAGCGACATGCACGCGTATCCCAAAAAAGGTTAAAGGGCCTTCAAACCCTGCAACAGCGCGGTATGAAACTGCGCCGGTTCTTCCATCTGCGGCGCATGGCCCAGACCGGGAAACTCCACCAGGGTTGCATGGGGAATCAGCTTGGCCACCTGTTTGCCCAACACTTGATAATTGCCGATCCGCGCCTTGACCGCCGGCGGCGCCAGGTCCTTGCCGATGGCGGTGGTGTCGCTGGTGCCGATCAGCAGCAGGGTGGGCACTTGCACGTTCTTGAATTCGTAGTACACCGGCTGGGTGAAGATCATGTCGTAAATCAACGCCGAGTTCCAGGCCACCCGAGTGTGGCCCGGGCCCTGGTTCAGGCCGGCGAGCATGTCCACCCAGCGCTCGTATTCGGGCTTCCAGCGCCCGGCGTAATACGTGTCGCGCTCATATTTGCGCACCCCGTCGGCGCTCAGCTTCAGCTCGCGTTGATACCACTGGTCCACGCTCTGGTGGGGTACGCCCAGGGCCTTCCAGTCTTCCAGGCCGATGGGGTTGACCAGGGCGAGCTGCTCGGTCTGTGCCGGGTACATCAAGGCATAGCGCGTGGCCAGCATGCCGCCGGTGGAGTGACCGAGCAGCGTGGCCTTCTGGATCCCGAGCTTTTCCAGCAACTGGTGGGTGTTGAGCGCCAGTTGCTGGAAGCTGTATTGATAATGCTCGGGCTTGCTGGAGGTGCAAAAGCCGATCTGGTCGGGCGCGATCACGCGGTAACCGGCGTCGCTCAAGGCCTTGATCGATGCCTCCCAGGTGGCGCCGCAGAAGTTCTTGCCGTGCATCAGCACCACGCTGCGCCCGTTGGCTTTGCCGTTGGCCGGAACATCCATATAGCCCATTTGCAGGCTTTTACCCTGGGACTCGAAGTTAAAGCGCTCAACCGGGTAGGGGTACTGGAAACCCTCGAGTTCAGGGCCGTAGGTGGCGGCAAACACCGGCGCGGCGCTGGCCGTGAGCAGGCCGGCGACGCACAGGTCACGGATCAAAGGCATGGTCATAAGCTCCGGGAAAGGTGTCTCGGATGCTGTTTGGACAAGATTAACGGGGGATTAACAACCAGTGCAGGGTGATGGCAGCCAGCACGGCGTAGCGCAGCGCCTTGGCCAGGGTCACCAGCAGCAGGAACCGCCACAGCGGTTCGCGCATGACACCGGCCACCAGGGTCAGCGGGTCGCCAATGATCGGCACCCAACTGAGCAGCAGGGTCCAATGTCCCCAGCGCGCGTAATGGCTGCGCGCCTTGTCCAGTTGCCGTTCACTGAGCGGAAACCAGCGCCGCCCCTGGAAGCGCTCCGCCGAACGCCCCAGCAGCCAATTGACCAGCGAACCCAGTACATTGCCCAGCGTGGCGATGCCCAACAGCAGCCACACAATGTAATGCCCACTGAGCAACAGGCCGACGAGCACGGCTTCCGACTGCAAGGGCAGCAACGTCGCCGCGCCAAAGGCGGCCACGAACAGCCCCAGGTACGCCGTCAACATGGCGCAGGGGCTCGTTGCACAGGGGATTTCATGGTGGGTCTCGGAAAAAGGCGCGGCATTGGACCGGAAGGCTGTTCAGTTAAGCGCATATCGCCCTCTGTAGGAGCGAGCTTGCTCGCGAAAAACGTCAACGATAACGCGTGCTTCCTGATTGAACGCGGCGCCTGTGAGTTTTTCGCGAGCAAGCTCGCTCCTACAAAAAGCATTGGGTCGGGCATTTTCCCTGAAACGGGTCAGTTAAGCGAGAGAACGGTCAACCGCTGAAGGTTTCCAGGCGCTGCTTGAGACGGTCCAGCGCAACGCCCGAGCGTTCGATCATGCGTTCATGCAAGGTCGCCAGTTGCAGTTCGGTCTCATAGGTCAAGACGCGCTTGAACAGCGTGCCGCCCGGTTGCGCGTGCAGGACATAATGAAGGCAGCCGTCGACCGCCAGCGAGGTGAACACGGTCTTGAACTCGTTGGGGCGCCGGGCGACTTGCACGCGGTAACTCATGGGGACGCGGATGCCCAGCAGGTCGATGATTTCGGTAAACCGCGTGCCGACCGGCAGTGAGCCGCGGGTGCCGGTGTCGGCGCTGAGGGAGGAGGGGTGCCATTCGTGCCAGCGGTCGGGCTGGGTCACATAGTCGTAGACCGTCTCGAGCGGGGCCCGGATAAACCGTTCCTGGCTGATTCGCTCCAAGCGCACCGGCTGCTCAGTCGTGGGCATGACACACCTCCTGTGTGGCGAGTGTTAAACCAGAAGTTGTCAGAATAGTCCGACTCCCGCGCTCTGCACGGGAGTATTACGGCCTGGATCAGCGCACTTTGAAGCGTCCCATCAAGGCAATCACCCGGCCATTGGCCTCCAGCAGGCTTTGGGTATTGGTTTCGGTGGCGTGACCGCTTTGTACCAGCTCTTCAACCATCTGTCGGATCTGCACCATGCTGCGGTTGATCTCTTCGGTCACTGCGCTCTGTTGCTCGGCGGCCGTGGCGATCTGGGTGCTGAGGTTGTTGATATGGCTGACTGAGCCGGCCATCTCGTCGAGCCCGGTGTTCACCCGCGCCGTGGCATCCGCTGCCGACTGGCAACTGG
Organism: Pseudomonas sp. 34 E 7; assembly: GCF_900005715.1. Taxonomy (NCBI): domain Bacteria; kingdom Pseudomonadati; phylum Pseudomonadota; class Gammaproteobacteria; order Pseudomonadales; family Pseudomonadaceae; genus Pseudomonas; species Pseudomonas sp. 34 E 7. Next base: position 21,552 of record NZ_CVTX01000100.1, on the reverse strand, counting down.
CCTGGGTGTTTTCCATGGCGGCCACCGACGAGCTGACGCCGGTGGTCAAGCGCGCCAGCATCTCGTTGATCTGCGAGGTACTGGCCTGGGTGCGTGCGGCCAGGGCGCGCACCTCATCGGCCACCACCGCAAACCCGCGCCCTTGTTCGCCGGCCCGCGCCGCTTCGATCGCGGCGTTGAGCGCCAGCAGGTTGGTCTGGCCGGCGATGGCACCGATCACGCCGAGGGTTTCGGTGATGCGCGCGGCATCCTGGCGCATGTTCTCGACGGTGTGGGTCGCGCTGGCCACTTCACCGATCAGGGCGCTGACGCTGGTGGACGCTTCGCCCACCACCACCCGTGACCGGTCGGCGTGCTCGTTGGCGCGCTGGGTGAAGGCCGCCGTTTCTGCGGCATTTTGCGCGACGGTGTCGGCGGTTGAGCTCATCTCGGTGATGGCGGTCACCGTCTGGTCCGTCTCCGAGGCGTGGCGCAACAGGATCTGGTTGGTGTGCGCCGAGGTGTGCTGCAACTGCTCAAGGCCCGAGGCCATGGCGCCAGTGGCCTGGGTCACTTCGCCGATCATGTTTTGCAGATAGACGATAAAGTGGTTCACCGAGTGACCGATGGCGCCGAGTTCATCTTCGGCGCGGATGGTGATGCGCCGCGTGAGGTCGGCATCACCGGCCGACAGTGCGTCGATATTGCCCTTGAGCGCTTTCATGCGCTGGACCAGTTGGCGAATCGCATACGCCGCCAGCAGTACCAGCAGGATCACCATCGGTACTTGCAACAGGGCCAGGGTGCCGAGCACATCATTGCGCTGGGCGGTGATCAACGAAGTGGGCAGGGCGGTCGCCAGGAACCACGGCGTCCCCTCGATCGGGCGCATGTAGAAGGTGCTGGCCACGCCCTGGTTGTCGAACTCGGCGCGTTGCAGGGCCTGGTCGCGATGGGCGAGGGCGGTGCTGACCTGGGCGGCGAACGCCGACGTGCCGGTCAGCTCGCTGATATTCTTCAGCACGATCGGGCCGCTGATACGCGAGCTGTTGCTGATGATCTTGCCGTCGCCTTCGACGATCAGCATCTGCCCGCCGATGTCTTTTTCCTTGCTGGCCACCAGGTCATTGAAGAAACCCAGGGTCACGTCGATGGTCGCCACGCCATAGGCGGCACCGTCACGCTGGATCGCCATGGCGCAGTTGGTGCGTGGCTCCTGGCTGGCGTCGTCCTTGTAGGCCGCGGCCCAGGCGCATTGGCCACGGGGCGAGGCGAGGCCGCCCTTGTACCAGCTCTGGTCGTAATAGTTGGGTGCGGGGTCACTGTTCCAGAAGGTGTTGACCGCCAGCTTGCCCGAGGCGTCACGGTGCCAGAACGTGCTGTGTTTGTTACGGCCGGGGGTGCGCTGGTTGGGCAGCGGCCAGATACCGCCGCCGAACACTTTCAGCTCGCCGTACTGGTCAACCAGGCCCGGCAGGACCTTGTCGATGGCATCGCTGTCAAGCAAAGGGATCGTTTGGGTGATGGTGCGTTGCTGGGCCTGAACCTTGTTCAGTTCGCCCTGGATCTGTTCGGCCACTTCGGCGACGCGATTGAGCACCACCTGTTCTTCGGTGTATTGCAGCTTGGGCGCGACCAACTGGCCGATACCCACGACGGTCAACACCAATAACACCAGAACGAACAACACCAGAAACAGGGTATAGCGGGCTTGGATGGAGCGCAGTGGGGGCATGGGGCCGTCCTTACGAAGCGTTATTGTCGACGCGGCTTTATTAGAGCTTCGTAGGGCTATCGGCTTGCATCGCAACAGCTTTAGGTACGTGCGTGCAAGAAAGTGCCGGCGCCGTCGGGCGCCGCCGCCAGGTCAGATCTCCAGCATCGCCATGACCGTTGACGAGTGCGCATGGTGAAGCGCGTATTCACCCGGATCGTGGAGTTGGGCGGTTTCGCCAGGGCGGCGGACAGCCTGCAACTGCCGCGCGCTTCGGTGACGATCCTGATCAAGCAACTGGAGGCGCACCTTGGCGTGCAGCTGCTGGCGCTGCGCGCGCAACCGGGCAATGGGTTGCGGCGTTAACTCTGCGCCCGGCGGTAGGCCCCCGGTTGTTGCCCGATGACTTTATGAAACGCCCGGGTAAACGCCGCCACCGACTGATAACCCACCGCCAGCGAGACATCCGCCACGGTCTGGTCCGTCTTGAACAACTGGCACGCGTGGCGCATGCGCATCATCAACAGCACCTGGCCCGGCGACTGTCCGCACAGCTCATTGAAACGTTTGAAAAACGCCGAGCGTGACAGCCCGGTGCAGGCGGCCATGCTTTCCAGCGTCCAGTTCTCTGCCGGACGTGCGATCAACTGTTCCAGCAAACGGGCAAATGCCGGTTGCCGACCGAGTGCCGCCAGGCCGCCCAATTCAGTGTTATCGAGCAAGTGTTGACGCAGCACATACAGAAACAGCAGATGGCACAGGCGTTCGAGCAAGGCCTGGGAGGGCGCCGGCAGGCGTTCGCATTCCTGCAGGATCAGTGCGAACAGATTGCGCGCAGCGGTCAACGACGGGTCGCCGGCGCGCAGGATGATCCAGGCGGGCAGGCTGTCGACAATCATCGCCGACAGCCCGGACTGGAAATGAAAGAAGCCGCAGACCAGGCCCACGCCATCGGTGGCATTGCTATCGAGGGGCAGCATCGGAAGGCGCGGGCATTCTTGCGCGCCGGTGGCGGTGTCCGCGCCGGACAGCCGATATTGGAGGTCGCGCAGCAGGAACACGGCATCGCCATTGTTCAGGTGTTGCGTCGGCTGGCCGTCGATATGCAGCCAGCACTCGCCTTGCACGATCAGATGAAAACTCGCCCGGGCCAGGCCATGGGTGCTCGCGTGCCAGTCGCCGCAATAGCGACCGACGTGAAACAGGCTGGTGTTGAGCTCGAGGCTGTCTAATAACCAATCGACAAGTGCACTGGACGAATTCATCTAACGAAAAGACTCTGGAGCAAGTAATCGCTACTTTAGCCTATTGAGGGCTTTTTTTATAACCAACAGACTGGGGTCATTCACTCATCAGGAGACCACTCCATGTCCCGTGTACCGCTGCTTACCCCTGAAACCGCGCCGGAGGCCGCCAAGCCTTTCCTGGAAAATGCGCTCAAAGGCTCGGGGTTCATTCCAAACCTGCTGGCCGTGCTGGCCAATGCGCCGGCGGCACTGGAAACCTATATCACCGTGTCCGGCCTGAATGCCAAGTCGACCCTGAGCCTGGCGGAGCGTGAAGTGGTGCAATTGATCGCCGCCACCAGCCACGGCTGCGATTTTTGCGTGGCCGGGCACACCGCCGTGGCACGTAACAAAGCCAAGCTGCCCGAAGACGTCATCGAGGCGCTGCGCCAGCGCGGTGAATTGCCCGAGCCCCGCTATGAGACACTCGCCGCGTTCACCCGTGAAGTGATTGCCACCCGCGGCGATGTCAGCGATGCCGGCTATGACGCGTTCCGCGCCGCCGGCTATACCGACGGGCAGGCGCTGGAAGTGATTCTGGGGGTCAGCCTGGCGACATTGTGCAATTTTGCCAACGTGTTCGCGCGTACGCCGTTGAACCCGGAGCTGGCGCAATACCGCTGGGAAAAACCGGCCAGTTGAATCGGTGCTGATCCACCTGTTGTCATCAAGGAGAAAGACCCATGCTTGACCCGATCTTGAGCCGTTGGCTCGATGTTCAAGCGCAGGCCCTGGACGTGGGCAGTTGCGATCCACAGGAAGTGCTGCCGCGGCTGGCCGAGGCCAATGTGTTGCGAGTCGGCGTGCCCAAAGCCCTCGGCGGCCTGGGCGGCGACGTGGCGGGGGCGGTGGAAGCCATCGCCAATATTGCCAGCCATTCCCTGGCGGCGGCGTTCGTCTGCTGGGGCCAGCGCTCCTTTATCGAATACCTGCTGCAAAGCCCCAATGCACGGCTGCGCGAGCAACTGCTGCCGGACCTGCTCAGCGGCAAGCTGGCCGGTGCCACGGGGCTTTCGAATGCGATGAAGTTTCTGTCCGGCATCGAGACGCTGCAGATCAGCGCCGAGCCCACTGAACATGGCTGGACCCTCAACGGCCGTCTGCATTGGGTGACCAACCTGCGCAAGAACGGCTTCGTCGCCGCTGCGGCCATCGAACACGCCGGTGGCGGCGCGCCGTTTATCCTGGCGATCCCGGATTCAGTGGCCGGCTTGCAGCGCTCCCGCGACCTGGAGTTGCTCGGGTTGCAGTCCAGCAATACCGCCGCCCTGGGACTTGAAGGCGTGAAACTGAGCCGCGACTGGCTGCTGCACGAAGACGCGCGTCAGTTCCTGCCCGCCGTGCGACCGGCGTTCCTGGGCTTGCAATGCGGCCTTTCGATAGGTCTGGCGCGGCGTTCCCTGGCGGAGGTGGCGCATCACTTGGGCGCTTCGCGCACGGTGTTACGTGAAGAGCTCGAAGCGCTGCGGTTGACCCTCGATCACCTGGTCACTGAACTCAAGAACGGTTTGCTGGCCGGGCGGTTTGCCGCCGAACCGGTGCCGTTGTTCAAGCTGCGCATTGCCCTGGCGGAAACCGCCGCCAGCGCCGTGCAACTGGAGTTGCAGGCCAGCGGCGGCAAGGCTTACCTCACCGCCCATGGCAGCGGCTTTGCCCGGCGCTGGCGCGAATCGGCGTTTGTGCCGATCGTCACGCCGAGCCTGGTGCAACTGCGCACCGAACTGCAACGCCAGGCCAACCTATGAGCGCGACGGTGATGACGGCCCGGGATGTGTGCCTGGGGTATGCCGGCGGCCCGGTATTGCAAGGCTTCGACCTGCAGCTGCAGCCCGGTGAAGTGGTGTCGATCCTCGGCCCGAGCGGGGTGGGCAAGTCCAGCCTGTTGCGGGTGCTGGCCGGTTTGCAGGCACCCCAGGGCGGTAGCGTACGCGTGCTGGGTGAGCCTTTGAACGGCCCGCACCCACGGGTGGCCGTGGCGTTTCAGGACCCCAGCCTGCTGCCCTGGCTGAACCTGGAAAAGAATGTCGCCTTCGGCCTGGATTTCGCCCGCCAACCGCATTTGAGCAGCGACGAACGCCGCCAGCGTGTCGACCACGCGATTGCCGCGGTCGGCCTGGAGCACGCCCGTCACCAGTTCCCCGCGCAGTTGTCCGGCGGCATGGCCCAGCGCACCGCATTGGCCCGCTGCCTGGCCCGCCAGCCGCAGGTATTGCTGCTGGACGAGCCCTTCGGCGCACTGGATGAAGTGACCCGCGCGGACATGCAGCACCTGTTGCTCAAGGTCAATCGCGAACAGGGCTCGGCGGCGGTGTTGATCACCCACGACATCGATGAGGCCTTGCTGTTGTCCGACCGTATCCTGCTGCTGGGTAACCGCCCGGCACGCACCCTGGGCGAATGGCGAATCGATCTGCCGCAACCGCGTGAGGAACAGGTCGAAGCTATCGGCGCGCTGCGCATCGACATTCTTAAAACCTTACGGCAGGCGAGCCGTCCTCAACCCAACCCCCTCGAATTGCTGGAGCCTAACCATGTGTCTGGATGACCTGACCCACTCGCGCCGCGACTTTCTCAAACTGTCTGCGGTGCTCAGCGCCGCCGGCGCCTTGCCGTTGCTGAGCAGCCTGCAGGCGCGTGCCGCCAGTGAGCCGGATGCGCCGGTACGCATCGGTTATCTGCCGATCACCGACGCCACGCCGCTGTTGGTCGCGCACAATAACGGGCTGTTCGAAGCCGAGGGTATCCAGGCCGAACGTCCGGTGCTGCTGCGCAGTTGGGCCCAGGTGATCGAAGCGTTTATCTCGGGCCAGGTCAACGTGATTCACCTGTTGTCGCCCATGACCGTATGGGCGCGCTATGGCAGCAAGGTGCCGGCCAAGGTGGTGGCGTGGAACCATGTGGGCGGTTCGGGCCTGACCGTGGCGCCGGGCATCACTGACGTGAAGCAACTGGGCGGCAAGTCGGTGGCGATTCCGTTCTGGTATTCGATTCATAACGTGGTGGTGCAGCAGTTGTTCCGCGACAACGGGCTGACCCCGGTGTCACGTGCGGCGGGCGGCGCGATCGGCGCCAATGAAGTCAACCTGATCGTGCTGCCGCCTTCGGACATGCCGCCGGCATTGGCCAGCAAGCGCATCGACGGTTATATCGTCGCCGAGCCGTTCAACGCCCTGGCGGAGAACCTCAAGGTCGGTCGCGTGCAGCGTTTCACCGGCGACGTCTGGCGCAACCATGCCTGCTGCGTGGTGTTCATGCACGAGCATGACCTGACCCAGCGCCCGGAGTGGTCGCAGAAAGTGGTGAACGCCATCGTCAAGGCCCAGGTCTGGACCCGCGACAACCGCGAAGAAGCGGTGAAGCTGTTGTCCAAGGACGGCCCGAACCGCTACACGCCGCATGCCGAACCGGTGTTGAGCAAAGTGCTGGCGCCTGCCGCCGCCGATCGCGCCGGGTACCTGGCTGACGGTGCGATCCAGCACGCCAACTGGGACGAGCACCGCATCGACTTCCAGCCTTACCCATTCCCCAGCTACACCGAGGAACTGGTACGCCGCCTGAAAGACACCCTGATCGAGGGCGACAAGAAATTCCTCGCTGAGCTGGACCCGGCCTTCGTCGCCAGGGACCTGGTGGATGACCGTTTCGTGCGCAACGCCATCGAAGCCGTCGGCGGCATGAAGACCTTCGGCTTGCCCGAGGGTTATGCGCGCAACGAGGAGATTGGCGTGTGAGCAGCGGCAAAACCGTAGCGTGGCCGGGCTGGTTGCTCGGCTTGGGTGGCTTGGCGGGTTTGCTGGTGCTCTGGTGGCTGGGCGTCAAGGTATTTGGCGATGCCGATGGATTGTCTTCGCGCTTTTCCCTGGCGGCCACGTTCAGCAGCCTGTGGGAACTGTTGGGGCGCGGCGAGTTGTACCTGCATATTGCCGTGAGCCTTAAACGCATTTTTATCGGCTTGTTTCTGGCCTTGCTGGTGGGCGTGCCGCTGGGGCTGCTGGTGGGCAGTTCGCGCAACCTGGAGGCGGCGACCACCCCGGCGTTCCAGTTTTTGCGCATGATCTCGCCGCTGTCCTGGATGCCCATCGTGGTGATGCTGATGGGGGTGGGCGACCAGCCGATTTACTTCCTGCTGGCGTTCGCTGCGGTGTGGCCGATCATGCTCAACACCGCGGCCGGCGTGCGTCATCTCGACCCGCGCTGGCTGCAGTTGAGCAAGAGCCTGAGCGCCACGCGTTGGGAGACGTTGCGGCGGGTGGTCATTCCCGGCGTGGTAGGGCATGTGCTGACGGGCGTGCGCCTGGCCATCGGCATTCTGTGGATTGTGCTGGTGCCGTGCGAAATGCTGGGGGTCAGTGCGGGGCTGGGCTATTACATCCTCGATACCCGTGATCGGCTGGCATATTCGGAGTTGATGGCGATGGTGCTGCTGATCGGGCTGCTGGGGTTCGCACTGGATGCGTTGGCGCGGTGGCTGCATCAGCGCTGGGTACACGCTGACTGAGGTTCGAGCCGTTGCCGGCATGCTGTGCAGGAAACGGCTCGACGGTTTGCCGGGTCACTCGGGCGTGAAAATTTGCAGGTCTCCCGTCATGTCATTGTGGGTTTTCAGCTCGCCGTTCGGGCCCGGTCGCACGTCTGTGGCTTTCGTGCCGTAGCTTCCCCTCATGCCGGCTCTCTCATAGATACCAATGCCAATGCCGCCGGTGGCTTCGGCCAGGCCACGTACACCCTGGGTGGTGTTGATGTGCTGACGACCCACCAGGGCAATCACCTTGCCCTTGTGCGTGTGCCTCAGCAGCTCATGGGCGGCGTAGAAGTTCATTTCCTTGAGCCGTTGTAGATTCCGATCGGCGCTGCTCTGGGCCTTATAGGCATCACGCTCATGTCGATGGCGGGTCAGATAGAAGTGATCCAGAGGCACCACTTCAATGCCGTTGGCCTTGAACGTGTCGATCAGTGTGCGCAAATTCAAATCAGGCTCGTAAGGGCGTTGTTTGTAGCCCGTGACGCCCATCCCATCGTCCTTGAGCCGCATTTTGTTGTCATACACCATGCCCTCCATCCCGATAACCTTGACGTTTTTTCGTTTAAATACGGGGATCAGTTCGATGAGCACACGAAATGAAGCCAGACTGAGATGGTTCTCGCCGAAGGCCACGATATCCGCCATGTCCAGGGACTTTTCGACCAGGTCGGCGATCGGTTCAATGGCTTTTACGTCGGGCAGTCCAGGGCGTGGCAGTTGAGGCCCCGCCAGGCTTTTGTTCATCTCCAGTTCGTAGCGCTCCCGGGTAGGGCCTCTGCGGGTCGGCGAGAAATGCGCTTCGGTGGGCGCGCCTTTGATGAAGTCGAGATACTTTATGTGCGGCGGCGGTAGATGATCGGTTTTACGCGTAATCTGTACCGCCGGGCCAGGCACTTTGCTTGCTGGAAGCGTCGCCGGGTCCGGCTTCCTGTAGGGATGAACCCGTTCTGACTTGTGCGCGTTGAGACGTGCCCTTGCGGCGCTGAAATCGGGTGATGGCGGCATCAGTGTATGGACCGGATCGAAGGCCACCAACGGCGCACCGTAGGGGCGTTGGGTGCTCGCATCAAATGCGTACCACTGGCCATCGTGCTGTATCGCATTGACGTTCACGGCGCGATTACGCACGTCCAAGCTGCCCGTCGCGGCTGCGTCAAAGCGTCTGCTGGCGGTGTTCAGTTCGTCGAGCGCCACCGTCCCCTTGAGGCTGCGCAGCCCGCTTTTCACCGCGCCGGCGGCCTCGAAGGCAACTTTACCGGCTCCGATCAGTATTTCGTCCGCGCCATTGAACGGATTGAACTCCTTGACCATGGGCACAACCATGATCTTCGTGACCTTGAGCGCCTTGGTCGCGACCGATGCCGTCGTCTTCAGCACTTTCGCCGCTTTTGCGGCAGCCCCCATCCCGGCAGTGAGAAAGCCGAAGCCATCAAAGGCGAGGTCGTCGATGGCGTCGCTGTATTCGCCCTTATTGAAGTTCACAATGGCCGAGCGCAGGGGAATCAGATCGAGAAACCCATCACGCAAGGTGACCAATCGATCGTTGGCGCGCTCAGAGGACGTGACGCCCTCAGCGGCTTTACGGATGGCTGGGTTGTCCAGGTACAGTGCCTTGACGATCGACTCGGCGAGTTCGTGGGTACGGGGATTGATGAACATGTACGGTGCCGATGCGGTGCCGGATCGCTCGCCATCGAGTGGGTCGCGCTTGACGCTGTCCAGGTCGACCCCCTTCAGCAGCGCGCCGCCCCCCAGGTAGTGGACGAACGTCTTCATCCCTTCAACGGTCTTTTCTCGATTGATATCAGGGAAAAACTCTTCCTCTTTGGTTATTTCGTTCGAGAAGTGCTCCGGCGCGCGGGGTATTTTCCGGCTGCCAAGGTTATGGATAACGCCTTTTTCCGTATCGAACGCATAGTTGGAGGTCTTTGCGCCATTTTCTGCGGTGACCAGGATCCTGGGGCTGGTGTGGAATAGAGTCGGCCCCATGAAAGGCACTGGGCTGGTCTTGTAACTTTTCTCCAGGTAATAGGTGATTTTTCCGAAGCTGAGATTCTTCTTGTCTTCAGGCGGCAGATTGTTGAGAGCGTTGATCACGCTCAAGTGTTTGATTTTTTTAAAGTTGGCGACCGCTTCGGAAAACGCCGCGTCGAAGGCCTTTTTGATATTGAATTGTGGTCGATGGGTGAAGGCGACGAAGGCAGCGAGGTCAACGCTGTGGGTGCCTTTTGCGATACTCCAGCGGTCGTCCATGACGATCTGCTCCATCACGATTTCGCGCATGGAGTACGGTTTGCTTGGCTTTGGCGTTACGGTGCTGGAGAGTCTTGAAAATATTTTCTCATCGAAGTCAACGTCCTTTCCGAACTCGCCGATGAGCAGACCCATTGCCATCGCTGCACGATCCGGCATGACCGTGTCCATCAAGGCACTGCCTTCCTTGAGTTTTTCCCGCTGGTTGTTGAAGGCTGCCTGCACCCGATCAAGCTCATCCTGGCTGTACAGTGCGTCGCCTTTTGCTTCAAGAATATTGTTGCTGACGCCCCAGTCCACCAACGCCGCTGTTTGTATGGAGGCCGGAGCGGGCGGCAGTGCGCAGGCCTTTATCATCACCTGGGCGTAGGTCATGTTGGCCGCGCTACTGCCAATGGCGTCGACTGCCAGGCAAAGGTCCCGCCAGGCCTGGGTGCCCTGGCGAACTTCATCGGGGATATCCCTGACCAGGTATTGCGGGTGGGTGCGCATCAACAGCAGATGAACGGCTGTCTTTGCCAGTGCGGGTGATGCCCGTCCCTGGTCGATCAAGCACTGACGCAGGCCTTCGGTGACCCTCGACAGAGGTTGTCCCCAATGGCTTTCTTGGGCCAGATCGAACCCGGCTACCCGGTTGCGTTGGGGCGACGTAATGGATTCCGGATCCAGCGTCAGATGCAGCGCGGCCAGTGTGTAGTCATTGATGCTGGAGTCGGTAGCGATGCCGTTCAGTCTGGTTTGCATGGCCAGGCCCAGCGCCCGGCCCTCAGGGGAGCTGACCAGGCTTTCCAGCGCCTTGACCGGATCCTCCAGGGCATCGGGGGAAAGGGGCCGGCTGCTGTTCAGATAGGCCAGTACGTTGCGTTGCGCCCCTGCCTGCGATGATTGCGTGCCGGCGTTGGCATGCGCGATTGCAGCCGTTCGCAGCGTTTGTTGCTGACTGATATCCAGTGGGATCGGCCAGGACAAACCTCCGCCGAAATTGCCGAACGGATGTTGACGTGCCTTTAACGCTGCCGCCTCTGCCAGGGACTGCAACTCGCTTCTGGTCCTGGGCAGTGGCAAGCCATTCTCGATGATGAAGGCTTCCACGGTGGCTGGTTTTCCGGGCGCGAGGATGTAGGCCTGATACTGGGACGATTCTGGCGCTATGTTCATCGGCGCGTTTTTCAGCGCGGCGGAGACCTGTCGCGCGGGCGCCTGCTCGGACAGGCAGTGATAGGCCTGGTTCAGTTGCTGCGCCAGGTACTGCCAGTTTCCTCGATTCGCCAATTGCCGATCCAGTGCCTGGCGACCGTCCACTTTGCTCAAGCGATCCTGCAGCGATTGAGTACGCGCCCATAGCGCATTGGTCCCGTCGAAATGCAGGCTCAGGTCGGCGGCCTGCTGCAGGCCGGCCATCACTGGCGGCGCGCGCCATGGATCATCGAGTTGCACGCTGTTTTCGGGTTCATACAGCGCTTGCAACTGGTTAGTCAGATTGTGCTGATGAAGCTGCAGCAATTGCGGCACGCCGGTGGCGATGACGTCGGTTGTGACTGGCGTGAGCTGTCTGCTCAGGTTCTTGCTCCAATCGCCGTCGAGGCTGCGCTGGAGCGTCAATGGCAGTGTCTGTTTCAACTGCTCTGCCGCCTCCGGATCGGAGCGCAGACGCTGGCCGAGCGTATCAAACGCTTCACCCGGGCTGTCGAACGTTTCATACCCGTCGCGCGGGGTGTACAGCACCGTCAGGCCTCGTTGTTCGGCGGGCGTCAAGGTCCTGTCCGTTTCCGGTTTGTCGTAAGGACGTGCCGCTGATGACCCGTCGCGGCGGGTGATCATGAATGCGCCGACCAACAGTGTTCCGGCGGGCATTGGCAGATTGACCCTCAGCGGATAAACCCCCGGCCGCTCGCCATCGCGCATGGCGCTTTCTCGATCCGCCAGCGTCGGGTACTCAAAGGCTTTGTCGATCAGGGTCTTGGCGGCCGGGCTCAGTGTGCCGTCTTCGACTCTCAAGGCGGCCAGTGTCGACAACATCTCTCGATGGGTATTCAGCAATTGGTCCTGGGGTGACTCGGGGTTGACCGCGCCCGGGCGCGGCTGCGTCCAGAACCGTGTAAAGCTCGCAGGCAGGTCGTTCTCGATGGCCTGGGCGATGGCCAGCAGCGAGCTGCCGGCGCTTAGCTGCCGGTGACTTTCGCTGGGTTCAACCGTGCTGTAAAAGCCGACTTCTGCAGCGCCCGGGAGTGTCGGTGACAGCGGTTCAACCGAGTTGTTGAGATTTCGCAGCGCATCGAACAAGGCTTCGGTGATGCTTCGCGCCGAGACCAGCGTGCGCTGTCCCTGCTCGTCGGTGTGATAGCGATGCACATACAGTGATGAAGCGTCCACAGGAGGGGTGGCCCCGAAGCTGCGGGCGAGCTGTTGCTCGATAACGTTATTGAGCGTTGGCTGGCATCGCAACAGCGCCTGGATATCCTGATTGAGTGACTGGTATTGGTTGAGCAACAGGCGTTGATCGGTTATTTGCAGGCCACTGAGCAGGTCCGAGCGAATCGCGCTGACGGGTGCGATCCCTTGCACGGAAGGAAGCGTCAATGCTGGCACCTGCTGTGGCGCAAGCTGCGGCAGAGGTGGCGGGGTGGTTTCCAGGGAGGAGGTGTCCCGGCGTATACGGAGGTTGGCGAGGCCTGAAATCAATTGTGTAATCCAAGTGACGTTGGCCCAAGTTTCCCTATGTTGTTTGGCGAATGATTCTTCCTTGTTGGGCTTCGTATGGTTGGGGCTGTCGCGTAGGTACGTTCCGTACAGGAGGGGCGAATATCGTGTATCCGCAGGTGTACGGGCAATGGGGTCAAACGCCGGCAGGCGTAGGACGAGCCAAAATTTTTCATCGCCTGTAACATGAGCCTCGGCCGGCCTCAGTCCGTCCCCGCCACCGGGTAGCTTCCCGGCATGCGCAGCGACACAACGTGCATACATTCTTCAGGTTCAGGAACTCGTCATGACCCAAAAGCAACGCTTGAAATATTCGATTCTGATTGCCCTGGCCGTGCTGGCCTCGATGTTCGGCCTGTCTTACCTGCAGAACATCGGCGTGATCAGCGAGAAAACCTTCCAGTACCTGGCCATTGCGATTGCCGTTGTCGTTGTGGTGATCAACGGCATCATGCGGCGCAAGGTCAAGCCTCACTTCTGATGAGCGCGTGATTCAGACGCGCCCATTGAGCACTTTGGCAGCCTCTTCGTGGAGGCTGTAGCTCTTGTCGGCATTGAGGGTGATCACGCCCTCGCTGCACAGGCGCTTGAGCACCTCGCGCACGCTGAGAAACGACAACGGGATGCCCAGTTCCAGCAAATGGCTGTGCACACCGCGCACGCCAAGGGTGCGCTGGTTGCCGGCAGCGGTGATCAAGGCATCGATGACCTTCAGCCGAATCAGGCTGGTGCGCAGACCGAAACACTTGAGCAAATGGCGTATGCGCTGGTTGCCCTGCTGTTCGGGCGTTTTGTCAAACCCTTGCGAGCCGTTGCCGAAACCGGCCTCGTCGGTTGATGAATGTCCATCCGTGGGCACTTGTGGGTTGTACATGCAAAACTCCTTATCAGAGCCTTATCAGGAAAATGATGGTGCTCTTATTCAATAAGACGAACGAACGAGCAAAATCATGAAGTGCAAGCTGTAGAAAATTTGTCGGTATCAGGTTTGTCACAGTGTGCACGCAGGGAATAAACCTGCCGCGCGGCTAAATTATTGCCGGCGGGTTGCGTCCTAACGGTGGGGTAGTTGTCCCTATCGAGGGTGTTCAATTGACTGTGGAGTCGGCGTGATTATTTCCAATGGGTTGTCCAGGATAGGCATGGCAGGGATGTTGCTGGGGTTGAGCCTGGCGGCATCGGCGCGCGAGCAGGTGGTGCAGGCGTCGGCGGAGATTCGGCGTACCACCTATGGCGTGCCGCATATCCGTGCCAACGACGAACGTGGCCTGGGTTTCGGCATCGGCTACGCGTATGCCCAGGACAATCTGTGCCTGCTGGCCAATGAAATCGTTACGGTGAATGGCCAGCGTGCCCGATTCTTCGGCCCCGAGCAGGCCACACTGGAAGAGCGCAACAACCTCGCCAGCGACGTGTTCTTTACCTGGTTGAACACGCCGAGCGCGGTCGAGGCATTCTGGAGCGCGCAAACGCCGCAGATCCGCCAGCGTATCGAAGGCTATGTCGCAGGCTTCAATCGTTATCTGAAAGAGCAGGGCGCACCGGCGCAGTGTCAGGCGGCGTGGGTGCGTCCGCTGGTCAAGGAAGACCTGGTCAAGCTGACCCGCCGGCTGCTGGTGGAAGGGGGCGTCGGGCAGTTCGCCGAAGCCTTGGTTGGCGCGACACCTCCCCAGGCCACGGCCGCCGCGCAGCCCGACGCCAAGGCATTCGAACTGGCCGCTGCCCATCAACAGCGTTTCACCCTTGACCGGGGCAGCAACGCTGTGGCCGTCGGCCGGGATCGCTCCTTCAATGGGCGTGGCATGTTGCTGGCCAACCCGCATTTCCCGTGGGTGGGCGGCATGCGTTTTTACCAGATGCACCTGACCATTCCCGGCCAGCTGGATGTAATGGGCGCGGCGCTGCCCGGCCTGCCGGTGGTGAATATCGGCTTCAACCAGCACGTGGCGTGGACGCACACGGTGGACACTTCCAAGCATTTCACCCTGTATCGCCTGACCCTCGACCCCAAGGATTCCACCCGCTACCTGCTCGATGGCAAGTCCTTGCCCCTGGATAAAGCCACGCTGACCGTGCAGGCCAAACAGGCTGATGGCAGCCTCAAGGATGTCACCCATACGGTCTACAGTTCGCAGTTCGGCCCCGTGGTGCAATGGCCCGGCAAGCTGGACTGGGACAACCACTATGCATACAGCCTGCGCGACGCAAACCTCGGCAACGACCGGGTGCTGCAACAGTGGTACGCGATGAACCGCGCCGACAGCCTCCAGGCGCTGCAAACCTCGGTGCATACCCTGCAAGGCATCCCGTGGGTCAATACCCTGGCCGCCGATGACCAGGGCCAGAGCCTGTACATGAACCTGTCGGTGGTGCCCAACGTCAGCGCCGCCAAGCTTGCGCAATGCAGCGACCCGCGGGCCGGCCTGCAAATGATCATGCTCGACGGCAGCCGCAGCGCCTGCGCCTGGGACATCGACCCTCGCGCCGCGCAAGCGGGCATCTTCCCGGCTGCCCAATTGCCGCAGCTGCAACGCAGCGACTACGTGCAGCACTCCAACGATTCGGCCTGGATGGCCAACCCCAAGGCGCCGCTCACCGGCTTCTCCCCGGTGATCAGCCAGGACAACATCGGCCTGGGGCCCCGTGCACGTTTTGCCCTGCAACGCCTGCAATCCCTGGAGAAACAACCGATTACCGTCAGCGCCCTGCAAAGCATGGTCATGGACAACGAGGTGTACCTGGCGGGGCAAGTCATGCCCGACCTGTTGGCGTTCTGCGCCAAGCACCTGGGCAACGATGCCGCCGCGCTTGAGTCACTGTGCACCAGCCTGAAAACCTGGGACCAGCGCGCCAACCTCGACAGCGGCCTGGGCCTGGTGCACTTCATCAACCTGGTGGAACACCTGCAGCAGATTCCCGATGCCTGGCGCGTCGCTTTCGACCCGGCCCACCCGCTGACCACCCCGAGTGGCCTCGCCATCGACCGCGCACCCGTGGCCACGGCCCTGCGCGAAGCCATGCTCGCTTCCAGTGCCGCCGTCGACAAACTCGGCGTAAAGCGCTGGGGCGACCTCCAGGTCTCCGGGCAAACCCCCATGCATGGCGGCCCGCAGGAACTGGGCATCTACAACGCCATGCAAACCGTACCCCGTGCCGACGGCAAACGCGAAGTCGTCAGCGGCACCAGCTATCTGCAAATCGTCAGCTTCGACGACAAAGGGCCCCAGGCGGTAGGCGTACTGGCGTTCTCCGAATCCAGTAATCCTGACTCGAAATACGCCGTGGACCAGACCCAGGCCTTCTCCGAGAAACAGCTGCGCCCACTGCCTTTCACCGAAGCCCAGATCAAGGCCGACCCGCAGTACCAGGCGCAACGCATCCAGGAGTAGGGCGGCCACGCAACCCCTTGATGCCAATGCGAAATATTTTTGAAATCAAGGGGTTGCGGGCAAAAGCAAATAAGTACATAATGGCGCCCATCGAACGCAATGAAGCATTAAAAACTTTAATGTATTCAATGAGTTAGGTGTGTTGTATAAGTTAGAGAGTAGAGGCGCGCTTCACAGAGCCCACTCAAGTTTGTATGCGGTGAATGTCGGCAACACAGGCATTGATCGTTTGAGGCCGAGTAGCAAAATGGTTATGCAGCGGATTGCAAATCCGCCTACGCCGGTTCGATTCCGACCTCGGCCTCCACTCTTGAAAACCCCGTAGATTAGCGTCTACGGGGTTTTTTATTGTTTGCGATTTATGGTTCCTTGATGATCGTTCCCACGCTCTGCGTGGGAATGCATCCCGTGACGCTCTGCGTCACCTGTCGGCGGGACGCGGAGCGTCCCAGGCGGCATTCCCACGCAGAGCGTGGGAACGATCAGACTGACACGCCGACATCGGGGCAAGCCCCCTCCCACATGGGATCACCATTCGTCTGCCACCCGGCACTCTGCCTGCCATGCCGTCTCTGAATATCAAGCGCGGATATCCCGAGCGTAGGAACGGAGAACCAGCATGCATATCAACGAGAATGCCCCGGGGAACCTGTCTCAACAGGATGTGACCCGCAATACCGATAACGAAACCGGTCACGACCCCAAGCGTGATGAGGACAATATTCCACTGCCGCCGGACGATGACGCGCCGCTGGAGGAGGATATGTCGGATGTGGATGCGGCCGATTCAGTGGCGAGTGAGCATCCGGATAACTAGTGATTGATTCAAGCTGATGAACCCGGCCTGGCGCCGGGTTTTTTTGCGGTGCAGAACGCCCGGGCCATCGTTTTTTCAAACCCCGAGTCCGTGGTTTTCGACGAATGACGTGTCTGGATCAAGGGTTCCAGCCTTTAAACGGTTGTCACGGACGCCTCAGCCGACTACCCTGAAATTGTTTGTATTGTTACAAACAATTTCGGTGTGACTGTTTTCCGGTCACACGGCTTCAGGATGAGGAACGAAAAATGTTTGCACACGAAGGTACTGCGCTAGAGCTTTTAACCCTAGTTTTCGGCGTGACGGCTCTGCTTCTGGTGATCTGGTTTGTCCACCACCAATACGAACTCAGGGCGCGAAAGCGTGTAAAAAAACAACATGCTGATGGCGGTCAGCATTCAACGCAACACCGCTGATCAGCCCGATGCAGCGATGCGGCTGGTCTCAGCCAGCCGCTTCAGACCGATTGATTCGCTGCTCTTTGACTTCATGTGCGTAGGCTTCAAGACGTTTCTGCTGGACGGCCAGCAGCGCGCACACTTTGGTCAGCAGCGCCGCTTGATCGCCCGCCTTGCCGCTGGCCGCCAGGGCCTTCAGTTCAACCACCGACCAGCCGATCACGGCGCCGGCATCTTCAAGGTCGTAGAATAGTGCTTGTTGTGCGGTTCTGGGACCGCCGAGATCATCTATCACAGCGTTCACCCTGTTTATCCGGGAAAAATCACAGGCAAAGAAAAGCCCGCGATGGGGGAGCGGGCTAAAAGGTGTTCATGTAGGAGCTGGGATAACCTTAGGCCTGCGTCTGTGAAAGCTTCGTGAAACCCATGTCATCAAAGTGTATTCCTCGATCCAACGCCAGCTGTATGGGGCGATAAACTGCGCAACCCTCTACTGTCGCAGGACATCACCCCCCGCTTGGATGCCGCGCCATGTTCATGTCCACCAGTCTTCTGTCAGCCTTTATGCTGTTCGCTTTCGTGTCTTCGATCACCCCCGGGCCCAACAACACCATGTTGCTGGCCTCCGGCGTGAATTTCGGCTTTCGCCGTTCGATGCCCCATGCGCTGGGTATCAGTATCGGGTTCATGGTGCTGGTGATTTGCGTGGGGCTGGGCCTGGGCGAAGTGTTCAAGCTGTTCCCCTGGGCGTACACGTTGCTTCGTTATGTCGGCGCCGCCTATCTGCTGTACCTGGCGTGGAAGATCGCCAACGCCGGCGGCATGGCGGACAGCGATGACGAACAGGGCAAGCCGATGACCTTTCTCGGCGCGGCGGCGTTCCAGTGGGTCAACCCCAAGGCGTGGATCATGGCACTGGGCGCGATCACGACCTACACGCCGGCCGAGGGTTACGTGACCAATGTGCTGGTGATTGCGCTGGTGTTTGCCGTGGTCAACCTGCCGAGTGTGTGCGTGTGGGTCGGCTGCGGCAGCGGCTTGCGCAGTGTCTTGCGCGAGCCGAGTTGGTTGCGGGCATTCAACTGGACCATGGCGGGGTTGCTGGTGCTGTCGTTGTATCCGATGCTTTTTGTCGGGTGACAGCCCCACTAGACCGGCGAAATGGTCGCCAGCATGCCGATGCCGATGGTCAACACCAGAAAACCGAACAGGAAAATAGCCATCTTGGTCATAAGGCCTCCAAAGGGAAGGGGGACGACAGGAATGTCGGGGGCGCCATTGTCCGCTTCGGGCGGTTTTCGATACAGAGGCAGATGGCGCGGAAAAAACCGTATCAGATGGCGCGCCGGCGCCTGGATCGCAGGTTTCAGGCGCCACAGGTTTTTGCTGATCAGCCGCCGGGAGTGAGACAGCCACCGCGTTTGCCCCTAAGATAGCGCCCACTGCATCAACAATAAGAGTGGGCCAACCCTCGATGGAAAGACGCCAGTTCAGCGGTGGCATGAAGGGTAAGAACCTGCGCTACCTCAATGACAATCCCCAGCAGACGGCGGCGGTCACCCGTATCGGCTTCCTGCTGCTCGAACACTTCTCGCTGCCTGCCTTCACCCAGACCCTCGACACGCTGGTCACCGCCAACCTGCTGCGCCCCGAGCTGTTCGCGACGCGCACGTTCGGGTGGGACGAGCGCGAGATTATCAGTGACCTGGGCCTGGTCATCCGTCCCGATGCACGTCTGGAACCTTCGGTATTGCAGGATTTGGACCTGCTGGTGATCTGTGGTGGATTTCGCACCGAACTCAAGGCCAGTGAAGACTTCATCCATATCCTGCGCGCCGCCGCCGAACAGGGTGTCGGGCTTGCCGGCCTGTGGAACGGCTCATGGTTTCTCGGCCGCGCCGGGTTGTTGCAGGGCTATCGTTGCGCCATCCACCCGGAGCATCGTCCGGCGCTGGCGGAGGTGTGCAAGGCCGCGCAGGTCACCAGCGAGCCCTATGTGATCGACCGCGACCGCCTCACCGCTTCCAGCCCCTCGGGCGCCTTCCATATGGCCCTGGACTGGATCAAGAGCCTGCACGGCAAGGCGTTGGTCGAAGGCATCGAAGACATCCTCGCCTTCGAGGAGTCGCGCTACCGACGCATCAAACCGACCGAAAACGTCTGCGTCAGCGCACCGCTGCGCGAAGTGCTCAAGCTGATGGACGCCAACCTGGAAGAACCGCTTGAGCTCGACCAGCTCGCCGTCTACGCCGGCCGCTCGCGCCGCCAGTTGGAGCGCCTGTTCAAGGAACAACTGGGCACCACGCCGCAGCGCTACTACATGGAGTTGCGCGTGACCGAAGCGCGGCGCCTGTTGCAGCACACCGAGCTGTCGCAGGTGGACGTGCTGGTGGCCTGCGGTTTTGTGTCACCGAGTCACTTCAGCAAGTGCTACAGCTCGTATTTCGGCTATCGCCCCTCTAAAGAAAAGCGGCTGGTCAAATAGGCGCGAACAGGTGGCTTTATCAAAACCGCGCCATTCGATACGCCTGCACCCCAGGCACTGCTTCACCGCTTGCCAACTGAGCGATTTTTTCCGCCGTCACCGCCGCCTGGGTCAATCCCAGGTGCTGATGACCGAACGCAAGCAGCACCTTGCCGTCGCACACCCGGTCGATGATCGGCAGCGAGTCGGGCAGGGAGGGCCGAAAGCCCATCCATGGCGTGGCGTCGGCTGCGTTCAGCGGCTGGCGGAACAGGCCGTTGCTCAAGCGGTGCAACTGCCACGCTCGCTGCATATTGGCCGGACGTTCCAGGCCGGCGAATTCCACGGTGCCGGCCAGGCGCAGGCCGTCGGCCATGGGGGTCATGATGAATTTGCGCTCCAGTGAGGTGACGGCGAAGGGCAGGCGCTGGTGTTCGTGGGGCAGCATCAGGTGATAGCCGCGCTCGGTGTCCAGCGGCACGCGCTTGCCGGTGAGGGTGGCGGTGAGACGGGCCGAGTGGGCGCCGCAGGCGATCAGGACCTGGCGCGCGGTGACCACGCTGTGCTCCGTCATCAATGACACACCGTCATTTTCCACGCGGCCATCCACGACGCGCTGTTGCAGAAAGGTCACACCCAAGGCCCTGGCCGCGTTCACCAACTCGCCGACCACTGCGTACGGGTCGAGAAAATGCCCGGTGCGCGGAAAAAACAAACCGCCCTGTATCGCCTCGCTCAACTGCGGCGCCGCCGTGCGCACCGCCTGCGCCGACCAGAACGCCACCGGCACGCCTTGCTGCTGCATCCGTTGCTGCAAGGCATCCAGCGCCGCACGGGATTCGGCGCGCTCAAACACCAGCAGCGAACCGTCTTCGCGCAGCAACTGCGGGTGCCCGATAGAGCCCAACAAGCGCTGCCACGCGGCGAGGCTGGCTTCATTCAACGCGAGGAGGCCGGCGACAGTGCGCTGATAGCGTATCGGCCGCAGGTTCAGCAGCAGGCGCATGAACCAGGGCAGGGCGCGGGGCAGGTAGGTCCAGTCCAGGCGCAGCGGGCTCATGGGGTCGAGCAGCATGGCCGGCAGGCGCTTGAGGATCGACAAGTCGGCGATGGGAAAGACCTGCTCGGTGGCCAGGTGCCCGGCATTGCCATAGGAGGCGCCCATGCCCGGCGCCTGCGCGTCGATCACCAGCACCTGCCGTCCTTGTCGCGCCAGTTGCAAGGCGCAGGCAACGCCGATGATGCCGGCGCCGACCACGACGATGTCGGCTGAGTGGGGATTGGCCATCGCTTATGCCTCTCTTCGGCTGTTGACCAGCAGATGACTCGCCACAGCAAGCCCGCGCCTACAGAAAATCAAGCGACGTTCTGCTCGGCCGACCAGTTGGCGTACCACTGGCGGAACAGCGCGTACTGCTGCTCGGCATAGCGGCGTTGAGCGGCGCTGAGCACATCGGTTTCGTTGAAGTGCAGGGCATAGCCCTGGTCACCGTTGAGCACCATCAAGTGCTTGTAATACAGCACCAGGTCGCAGCCTTCGTCGAACGAGGACAGCACCGCCAGCGCGGCTTCCAGCTCGCGGGCCTGGCGCCGGGCCTTGGCATCGCCCGTGGCGGCTTGCTTGCTCAGCGCCACCAGTTGCAGCACTTCACGGGGCAGCGCGTTGCCGATGCCGGTGATGGCGCCGGTGGCGTTGCAATTGACAAAGCCGTGCACCACCTGGGTATCGACACCCACCATCAGGGTCACGTCGTCGTCCTGGGAGGTAATGTTTTCCGCCGCATAGCGCAGGTCGGCGGCGCCGCCGAATTCCTTGAAGCCGATCAGGTTCGGGTGTTCGCGGCGCAGTTCGAAGAACAGCTCGGCGCGGGTGGCGAAGCCGTAGTACGGGCTGTTGTAGATCACCGCCGGCAGGTTGGGCGCCGCCTTGAGGATCGCCGCGAAGTGGGCCTTTTGCGCGGTGGCCGAGGCGCCACGGGACAGCACGCGCGGAATCACCATCAAGCCATGCGCGCCGACCCTGGCCGCAT
>NZ_CVTX01000103.1:0-9455 GCF_900005715.1 Pseudomonas sp. 34 E 7 | reverse complement strand
CTGGCGAGCAGGTATCCGCTGGCAACGCCGAGTACGCCGCCCAGCAGCGCCAGGAATCCCAGCTCCACGCCCAGGCTCAGGATCAGCAGGCGTGCGCTGACCCCGCAGGCACGCAAGGTGCGCAGCAGGCCCCGGCGCTGCTCCAGGGCCAGGCCGATGGCCGCATGCACGATAAACAGCCCCACCACAAAGGACAAAAAGCCCAGGGCGTCGAGGTTCAGGTGAAAGCTTTCAGTGAGGCGCGAAAGGTTGTTGTCGTCGCCCTGCTTGAGTTGCAGCCCGGCAGGTGGTGTGGGATGACGGGCGGCGAAGGTGTTGTCCAGCAGCAGACGCGACAGCCGGCCCTGCATGTCGAGCAACGGTTGGGCAAAACCGATATCGGTGAGCAGCATGCCGGGGGCCATGTCCGGCTGCACTTGCAGCGGCGGCAGGCGTTGCCCGTTGGCCGTCAGCGGTTGCTCGCCTTCCTGCAGGCCGAGCGCCTGCAAGGTTTGCGCGGCAATCCAGGTGCGCCCCGGCGCGTCGAAAAACGCCAGTATCTGCGCCTGGCTCAAGCGTTGCCCCGCCAGGCTGCCGCTGCCGGGCAACGACACCGGCTCGATGCCCATCAATTGCAGACGCTGCTCTTCATGCCCCTTGAGCACCACCCGCCCCTGCACCACCGGTGACACCGGCCACCCGGCACGGCGCAGTTCGGCGAACACGGCTTGCGCGAAGCCGGCACCGTCCGGCGCACTCAGGCTGGCTTGCGGTTCGCCGCCGATCAATTGGCTGGCCCGCGCGTAACCGTCCCGCGCCTGACTATTAAGGGCCTGCACCCCGGTCAATAACGCGGTGGCCAGCCACAGGCCGGTCAGCACGCTGAAAAACTGCACCGGGTGGCGCCGCCAATGGCTCAACAGCGCACGCAGCGCCCAGTAGAACACTGCCATCTCAGCGCGGCTCCATCGGCACGACGCGGCCGTGATGCAACACCACCTGCTGATCCAGGCGTGCGGCCAGGCGCGGGCTGTGCGTGACCATCAACAGGCTGGTGGGGCTGTCGCGCAACAGGTCGAGCAACAGTTGCAGCACCTCATCGCTGGTGGTTTCGTCAAGATTGCCGGTGGGCTCATCGGCCAACAACAAGCCGGGGCGCGACGCCAGTGCACGCCCCACCGCCACCCGCTGTTGCTGGCCGCCGGAGAGCTGTTCCGGGTAACGCTTGAGCAAATCGCCCAGGCCCAGGCGCTCCACCAACTGCGCCTGCCACTGCGCATCGAACCGCCCGGCCAGGCGCGCCTGAAACGCCAGGTTGTCCTCCACACGCAAACTGCCGATCAGGTTGAACTGCTGGAACACCAGGCCGATTTCGGTGCGCCGCCACTGGGCCAGTTGCCCTTCGTTGAGGCGATCCAGGCGCTGGTCGCCGATCAGAATGCTGCCGCCATCCACCCGATCCAGCCCGGCCACCAGGTGCAGCAACGTGCTTTTGCCGCTGCCCGACTCGCCCATCAGCGCCAGGCTGCTGCGCGCCCCCAGGTGCAGGTCGACACCCGCAAGAACTGTCAGCGGGCCTTGGGGGGTGGCGTAATTTTTAACAACACCTTCTACCTGCAACATACGAACGCTCGGGTTAAGGACTGCAAACGAGAATAACGGCTGATGGACGTTCCCACGCAATTTTTTCACATTGATTTCACCGCCTGCCCACTCCGAACACTTTAAATTCCCCACCCTCGCAGCACTAACAGACAACTTTAAAGTTGCCCCACGCGTTGCTTCTTAATACCCATATGTTCAGCTGAAAGACAGCAGCCTTGTGACAGGCTTTTGCTCCACCAGGAACATCTGCCGTATGAGTTGCGCCGGTCTTTTAACAACAAAACAATTACGTGTACCTATGGTGAACAGCGTGGCAGACATTACCCTGACCAAACCCCGAAGGGCGAGGTTACAGCGCCTGAGAAAATTCCGCGTGCCGGTGGCGGGCGTCATCGTATTCGCCCTGCTGCTGAGCGCTTTTTTATTCTGGCCAAGGTCACCGCAGGATCTGGGCACAGGCAACCGCCTGGTCACTTCCGGGGTGCTGGCCGGATGGCGCAACGGCGACCTGATCGTGCTGGTGCGGCATGAAGAGCGTTGTGATCGCTCGGACAATCCCTGCTACGGACCCGCCGACGGCCTGACGATCAATGGCACGCAACGCGCGGCCGCCCTGGGCAGCGCCTTTCAAACACTGGGCATGGAGCGCACCGACGTGCTCAGCAGCCCCACCACGCGCACCGCGCAAACGTCGTTGTTCATGTTCGGCAAGACCGAGTTGTCCCCCGGCCCCCTCGCCATCTGCGGTGACGCCATGGGCGAAGAAGCCCTCAGCCATAAACAGGCGGGGCGCAACCTGATGCTGATCACCCACAGCGCCTGCATGAGTGACTTGCAGGAGGCCCTCGGCTATCCCCATGCACGGGCTGCCGAGTACGGCAGCGCCGTGTTCGTGCAGGTATTGCCCGACGGCAAACTCAAAGCCTTGGGCACTATGAAAAGTCAGGAATGGGCGGCCGCGCTGAAACAACTTTAAATACACTTTTTTACATATTGCCGAGTAGTGCGTTCAGCAAAACGACAGCCCGCGTCTGGCATGTTAAGCGCGCCTGTTAGTTCAGGACGCCCTAACTTTTCTGATGAATCAGTGATTATCTTAATGTTCGACGCCGTTGATTATTCAAACTTCGCGCCTGCCCCTGAACATCAAGCAGCGAGGTGTTCATGACCCGATTGAAGCCCTTGCCGGTGCTGGTGCTTGGCCTGGTGATTTTCCTGGTGCTGCCGTTGGGTTTGCACGGTTTGTGGACCCCGGATGAAACCCGCTACGCCCAGGTCAGCCAGGAAATGCTCATAAGCGGCAACTGGGTAGCACCGCACTTCATGGGGGTGCGTTATTTCGAGAAACCGGCTGCGGGCTATTGGCTGATCGCCCTGGGCCAGGCCGTGTTTGGCGAGAACCTGTTCGGCGTACGTATCGCCTCTGTCCTGACCTCGGCGTTGAGCGTGCTGCTGGCCTACCTGATGGCCCGCCGCCTGTGGAACGACCCGCGCAAAAGTTTTGCCTGCGCGTTGCTCTACATGAGTTTTGGCCTGGTGGCCGGGCAAGCCGGGTATTCCAACCTCGATCCGCAATTCACGTTCTGGGTCAACCTGAGCCTGGTCGCCCTCTGGTTTGCGCTCGACGGCACCACGCCGCGCGCGCGCCTGGGGGCCTGGGCCGTACTGGGACTGGCCTGCGGCGTGGGCTTCATGACCAAGGGCTTTCTGGCGTGGCTGTTGCCGGTGCTGATCGCCCTGCCTTATATGATCTGGCAGCGCCGCGTCGGCGAGCTGCTGCGCTACGGCCCGTTGGCGATCCTCGTCGCGGTGCTGGTCTGCCTGCCGTGGGCGCTGGCGATCCATGGGCGCGAACCGGATTACTGGCGTTTCTTCTTCTGGCATGAACACATCCGCCGCTTCGCCTCGGACACTGCACAGCATGTGCGGCCAGGGTGGTTTTTCCTGCCGATCATGGTGGTGGCGTGCCTGCCCTGGTCCGGTCTGCTGCCCGCCACCCTGCTCAACGCCTGGAAACACAGGCGCGAGCCGGCCATAGCCTTTCTGGCCCTGTGGCTGTTGCTGCCCCTGGGCTTCTTCAGCCTGAGCAGCGGCAAGCTGCCCACCTACATCATGCCGTGCCTGTTACCCCTGGCGTTGCTGATGGGCCATGCCTTGATCGACCTGCTCAACCAGCGCAAAACCCGTGCGATCTTCATCAACGGCACGCTCAATTTCATCCTCGGCATGACGGCCATGGTGGCGCTGATTTACCTGCAGATCGCCAACCCGATCTACAGCAACAGCCACGCCGAAATGTTCAACCTGTCCCTGGCCTTTATCGTGCTGCTCGGCTGGATCCTGGCCAACCTGCTGCAAGCGATGCGCCCGTTGACGTTATGGGCGATGCCGGCCCTGGGTATCGGCCTGCTGGTGGCGCTGCTGCCGGCGAGCATGCCGCAGATCATTGCGGATAATGAAATGCCCGACCCGTTCGTGCTTGAGCATCTGGATGAACTGCAACACACCCGTGCTCTGCTGAGCAATGAACTGGGTTCGGCGGCGGCCCTGGCCTGGCGCCTGCGCCGGCCGCAGGTGGCGTTCTACAACACTGCGGGGGAACTGCGCTACGGCCTGGATTACCCGGATACGCAACAGCGCAAGGTCACCCTGGACAGCGTTCAGTCCTGGTTGAAGGATGCTCGAACGCAGGGTTCGGTCGGCGTGCTGATGCGCGTCAAGAACACCAGCGAACACCTTGAAGAAGGCCAACTGCCGAGCGGTGGCAAGCGCTACCGCAAGGGCAACCTGGTACTGACGATTTACCCTCAACAACCTTGATCACCCTCACAGGAAAAGCCCATGCGCTTGTGCAAAACCGAACGCGGCGCCCTCATTTTATTGCTCGGCGTCTCGGCCTTGCTCCTGCTGCTGGGCCTGGGCAGTCGCGACCTGTGGGGGCCGGAAACGCGCTGGGCGAACATCGCCCTGCAGATGCTGCAAAGCGGTGACTACTTCGATCCGTACCTGAAGGGCGCGCCCTATTACGACAAACCCCTGCCCTCCTACTGGCTGATCACCGGTCTGGCCAACATCATGGGCGGCCTGGGTCCCTGGTCACTGCGCCTGTCATCGGTGATCGCGGCCTGGCTGAGCATCTGGCTGGTGTACCTGATCGGCGAACAGCTGTTTCGCAAAGGCACCGGACTGATCGCGGGCTGGATGCTTGCCACCACCTTCTACTTCCTGTTCTGGGCCCGCGTGGCCACCGCCGATGTGCTGACCGTGTGCGGCGTGCTGGCGGCAGTCTGGTGGTATTGGCGCGGGCCGGACGACACCCGGCTGGGGCGCTATACCGTGTTCTTCCTGTTGCTGGCGGCAACATCGCTGTTCAAAGGCTTGATCGGGTTCGTACTGCCGGGGCTGGTGCTGCTGCCGCATCTGCTCAGCCAGCAGCGCTACAAACGCCATCTCAACCCGAGGCTGGTACTGGCGCTGCTGATCGCCGGCGCGTTCTATGCGATTCCTTTCGTACTGTCCCATCTCTACGGCGCCCCCACCTACGGCGAGAGCGGCCTGCAACTGGTGTTTCGCGAAAACGTGGTGCGTTTCTTCGACCCCTTCGACCATATGGGCCCGATCTACACCTACCTGATCTACCTGCCGGCCTACACCCTGCCGTGGGCACCGTGCTGGGTGCTCGGCGCATGGCTCGCCATCCGTCACTGGCGCCATACACCGCCCAACGTGCGCTGGCTGGTGTGGGGCCTGGGCCTGTTGTTCGTCTTCTTCACCGCCAGCGGCAGCCGACGCAGCTACTACGTACTGCCCCTGGTGCCATTTGCCCAACTGCTCGGCGCCTGGTGGCTGAGCGAACGCCTGCACCAGCAACCGGCCCGGTGGCCGCGCTGGCAAAAAGGCTTCGGTATTGCCGCAGGCCTGCTGCTGTTGGTGCTGGGTGTGATCTACCCCTGGAGCACCGGCAACGGCGGCGTCACTCGCTTTGCCGAGGATGTAAAAGCCCAGGCCGTGAAAAGCGCACCCTGGAACCAATGGCAACTGGTGCTGGTGGAAGTGGACAACAAGCTGCCGATGTACCTGCAAAACGGCGGCAAGCCGTTCTACTACGTCAGCGAAAACCAAGACTTCCCGCGCCAGGGCGACAGCGCCGCGTTCATGGCCTGGCTGGAAAAAACCAGCGGCCAGGGGTTCGATCCGCAGCACACGATTATCGTTGCGCAGTACTCCAGGCAAGACCCCCAGCCGTTGGCATTTTTGGCGGCTGATCATCAAGTGGTCACGACGCAGCCGGACAATGGCGAGCGGTTATTCAAGAGTCGATCGGGGGGGAGCGTGGCGTTTATTCCCGACGGGCATTGAGTGGAAGGGGGCAAGCCCCAATGCCAGTCACTCAAGGCTTTTTGTAGGAGCGAGCTTGCTCGCGAAAAACGTCAACGATAACGCGTGCTTTCTGAATGAGCGCGGTGCCTGTGAGTTTTTCGCGAGCAAGCTCGCTCCTACAGACGGCGCTTTCAGTGCCTGGATTCGGCGGCGGTGGTTGAGATGCAAGGCAGACGGCGTTCGATGGTGGGGCAGGCAACACCGTTAAATGTGGGAGGGGGCTTGCCCCCGATGGCGGTGGGTCAGCTGATACATCCACTGCTGACACTCCTTCATCGGGAGCAAGCCCCCTCCCTCAGTGTGCCTAGATTCGGCGGCGGCGGTTGAGTTGGGGGATGGCGGTTTGCGCCACTTCCACCGGCGGCGCTTGCGGCAGCGTGCGCGCCGCCAGTTGCGCCAGTGTCGGCTGGCTGAACAGCGTCCGTGCATCCACCTCCAGCCCGGCCTTGCGCAGGCGGGCCACCAGGTTGACTGCCAGCAACGAATGCCCGCCCAGTTCAAAGAAGTGGTCGTGCCGCCCTACCCGTTCCAGTTTCAGCACCTGCGCCCAGATCGTGGCCATCAGGTTTTCCACCTCGCCCTGAGGCGCTTCATAGGCGCGGCTGATCACCGCTTCCAGCCCCGGCTCCGGCAAGGCCTTGCGGTCGAGTTTGCCCGCGGGGTTGAGCGGCAGTTTATCGAGTTGCACGAAGGCGGCCGGCACCATGTATTCAGGCAGCTGTTCCAGCACATGGGCGCGCAACGCATCCAGGCCGGGGGCCTGCTCGCGCAGGGTGAAGTAGGCCACCAGGCGCTCGTCGCGAATCAGCACCGCCACTTCGCGCAAGGCCGGATGAGCGGCCAGGCGCGCTTCGATCTCGCCCAGCTCCAGGCGCACGCCGCGCAGTTTGACCTGGAAGTCATTGCGCCCGAGGAATTCCAGGTTGCCGTCCGGCAGGTAGCGCACCAGGTCGCCGGTGCGATAGAGCCGGTCGCCGGCGACGAAGGGGCTGTCGATGAAGCGTTCGGCAGTCATCTCGGCCAGGCCCAGGTACCCACGGGCAACCCCGACGCCGCCAATGTGCAGTTGGCCGCTGATGCCCATCGGCACCGGTCTGTCGTGGTCATCCAGTACATACAGGCGGGTGTTGTCGATCGCCCGGCCGATCGGCAGTTGCAGCGCGGGCACCGGCGCGCCCGGTTCCAGGGTCCACGCACTGCTGTCCACCGTGGCTTCGGTGGGCCCATACACGTTATGCAAGCGCACGCCAGGCAAGCGCGCCTGCACCCCGCGCGCCAGGGCCTCGGTCAGCTCGCCACCGCCGCACAGTACGTCGGTCAGGCTGGTGCACAGGGCTGACGCTTCCAATTCGAGAAACTGCTGCAACATCGCCGGTACGAACTTGATCACGCTGATGCGCTGCTCGCGGATTACCTGCGCCAGGTACGCCGGCTCGCGATGCCCGTCGGGTCGCGCCAGCACCAGGCGCATGCCCTGGGTCAGCGGCCAGAACAGCTCCCACACCGAGCCGTCGAAGCTGAACGGCGCGCGTTGCAGCAACGCACCGCCCGCGGTCGGCGGGCACAGCCGGGAGCCCCAGTGCATGAGGTTGCCCAGGCCGCGATGCTCGATCATCACGCCCTTGGGGGTGCCGGTGGAGCCGGAGGTGTACATCACGTAGGCCAGGTGGTCGACCGTCAAACCCGGCACCACCGGGTTGTCGGCCGGTGCCTGGTGCCAGCTGCAGTGGCCGAAATCGATCACCGGCACCGCCACATCCTGCACACAATCACGGGTGGCGGCCTGGAGCAGCAGCGCCACCGGTTGGCTGTCTTGCAGCATGTAGGCCAGGCGCTCGCGGGGATAGCCTGGGTCCAACGGCACATACGCGCCACCGGCCTTGAGAATCCCCAGCAACCCCACCACCAGGTCCAGCCCGCGTTCGACGCACAGCGCCACCCGCGAATCGGGCTTTACACCGTGCTCGCGCAGGTGAAAGGCCAACTGATTGGCGCGTTGGTTGAGTTCGCGATAGGTCAGTTGCTGCGTGCCTGCCTGCACCGCGACGGCATCCGGCAGTTGCCGCGCCTGGGCCTCGAACAGCGCTTGCACGGTGAGGGTTTCGGGATAGGCGGTGACGGTGGCGTTGAAGTCCACCAGCAGCTGTTGCAACTCGCTGGAGGGCAGTACCTGCACATCGCGCACCAGGGTCGCCGGCGCCTGTTCCAACGCCTCGACCAGAGCGCCAAGCGCGGTGGCGAAATAACCCAGCACACGCTCGGCCCCCACTGTACGCGGCGCCTTGGCCTTGAGCCGAAAGCCGCTGGCGATGTCGTCCACCGTGAGCATCAGCGGATAACTGAGGATGTCCTCGCTGCTGAGCAAGGCGATACCCGGCACCAGGGTCAACGCCGGCTCGGCGCTGGTGTGACGATAATTGAGCAGGCTGTTGAACAGCGGCGCGGCGCGGCTGCAACGCTGGGCCAGGGCCAACGAGGCTTGCTCATGCACGAGCAAGGCGCTCAGTTGCTGATGGGTGTCGGTCAATGCGTCTGCCACGCTTTGCCCGGCCAGGCGCACGCGCAGCGGCAAGGTGTTGATAAACATGCCCAGGGCACGATCCGCGCCCTCGCCCGCTTGCAGGCGACCGAGCAACACCGTGCCGAACACCACATCTTCGCGGCCGGCCACGCGGCTGAGCACCTGCGCCCACGCGAGGTGAAACAGGCTGGCGGCACTGACCCCAACCGCGCGAGCCTGGGCACGCAGGCGTTGGTTGAGTGACGCATCGAGCGCCTGCACGCACTCTTCGATTTCAGCGCGATCGGCCTGGCGCTCCTGCAAACCGAAGGCCAGCGTCGGTTCATCCACGTCCGCCAGGCGCTCACGAAAGAACGCCTCGTGGGCCGCTTGCCGCTGTGCTGAACGGGTCTGCGCGACCACGTTGCGGTACGGCACCGGCATCGGCAACTGCGCCTGTTGACCGAGCAGATGGGCACGAATTTCGTCCACCAGCACGGTGGTCGAGGTGGCGTCGTTGACCAAGTGGTGGAAGCGCAGCCTGGCCACCCAGCGCTGCTGGTGCGGTTCTTCGGCGTAATCCAGGGCCATCAGCGGCGCGTGGCGCAGGTCCAGCGACCGGGCGGGGTCACGCAGCGGTTCGAACGGCAACTGCGCGTGCCGCCACACCACCTGCATCGGCTGTTCAAGGGCATCCCACACCAGGCTGGTGCGCAGGATGTCGTGACGGTCGATCACCTGTTGCAGCGCCTGGGCAAACGCGTCCAACTGCTCGCGGCGCGCAAAACTGAACATCGCATGCTGCTGGTAGGGATCGCGCTCATCGGTGATGTGGTGATAGAGCAAGCCTTCCTGCAACGGCGCCAGCGGGTAGATCTCCTGCACATTGCCGGCGCCACCGGGGATGCCGGCGACGATGCGGTCCAGGCTGGGCTGGTCGAGGTCGGCCAGGGCAAGCATGTCCGCCGTAATCTGCGTGCAACCGGCCGGG
>NZ_CVTX01000104.1:0-43179 GCF_900005715.1 Pseudomonas sp. 34 E 7 | reverse complement strand
GCTCCGGCTGCTGCCGCCCCTGCGCCTGCTGCAAAAGCTGAGGCCGCTCCGGCCCCTGCTGCTGCTGCCCCCGCGCCAAGCGGTGCCAAGGTTCACGCCGGCCCGGCTGTACGCCAACTGGCCCGTGAATTCGGCGTCGAGCTGAGCGCCGTCTCGGCCAGCGGTCCTCACGGTCGCGTGCTGAAGGAAGACGTGCAGGCTTACGTCAAGGCCATGATGCAGAAGGCCAAGGAAGCGCCGGCTGCCGGTGGCGCTACCGGGGGCTCGGGCATTCCGCCGATCCGTACCGTGGATTTCAGCCGTTTCGGCGAAATCGAAGAAGTGCCGATGACCCGCCTGATGCAAATCGGCGCGGCCGGCCTGCACGCGAGCTGGCTGAACATCCCGCACGTGACTCAGTTCGACCAGGCCGATATCACCGACCTGGAAGCCTTCCGCGTTGCGCAGAAAGCCGTGGCCGAGAAGGCCGGCGTGAAGCTGACCGTGCTGCCCCTGCTGCTCAAGGCCTGTGCGCACCTGCTCAAGGAACTGCCGGACTTCAACAGCTCGCTGGCGCCAAGCGGCAAAGCGATCATCCGCAAGAAGTACGTGAACATCGGCTTTGCGGTCGACACCCCTGACGGCCTGCTGGTACCGGTCATCAAGAACGTCGACCAGAAGAGCCTGCTGCAACTGGCTGGCGAAGCGGCTGCGTTGGCCGCCAAGGCCCGCGACAAGAAGCTCACCCCGGACGACATGCAGGGCGCATGCTTCACCATCTCCAGCCTCGGGCACATTGGCGGTACGGGCTTCACGCCAATCGTCAACGCGCCGGAAGTGGCGATCCTGGGTGTGTCCAAGGCGACTATCCAGCCTGTCTGGGACGGTAAAGCGTTCCAGCCCAAGCTGATGCTGCCACTGTCGCTGTCCTACGATCACCGTGTGATCAACGGCGCCGCAGCGGCACGCTTCACCCAGCGCCTGAGCCAGTTGCTCAACGACATCCGCACCATCCTGCTGTAAGCCGCAACGGCCTCCCCCTGAGGGGAGGCCATTGCCGCCTCGATTTCCGAGCGCCACGCTCGTACCTCAACCCCGCCACTTGGCGGGGCTTTTTTTGGGTTTTTTGTACACACAGGACAGGCTTGTACACCTTCTGTCACCCTGATTGCAGAAATCCCCCGTGTGGCCGATAACACCCTTATAGCACTTAGCCTTCATCCTCTCTTGTCAGTGCGTGCCGCATGATGCAACCTTGCCGCAAGCGACAGTAAAGAGGGCGTGAGCCCGGCGCCGTGCGTATTTTCCCAAGCGAGTTTCCCCCATGAAAAGCCAACCCGATGTTGCCCGAATGGCGACCGAGGTAGTGACGCAATTACCGGTGCCTTCGCGCCTCGGTATGCTGCGTTTCGAGCGGCTGAATGAGGCAAGCTGGGCGCTGCTCTACCTTGACCCCAATTGCGAGCGCCAATTCGGCTTGCCGGCGGTCGAACTGTGCGCCCTGCTGGGCACGCCGTACGCCAGCCTGATGGAGCCCCAGGCGCGCTATCAACTGCACGACGCGATCCAGCAGCAACTGAGCCACAGCGCCCACTACCTGGTGCGCTACACCCTGCACACCAGCGATGGCCCGCTGAGCCTGCTCGAAATGGGCGAGGCCTACAAACAGCACAACCGTCACCTGCTGCGCGGCTACCTGATGGTGGTGGATGGCCTGTTCAGCGAACTGCCCGTCACGGTGCCGACCGCCGACCTGGAAAACCAGAACAGCCGCCTGCAAATCGCCCTGGAACTCAACCAGCGCGCGCAGCAGGAGCAACTGCAGCACCTGGAGCGGGTACGCGCCCAGCAGGAGCTGATCCTGCTGCTGGCCCGCCAGCGCTACACCACGCCCAATTCGCTGCAAGAAGCCGCCGAACTGATCACCCGCAGCGCCTGCGACATCTATCAGATCGATCGCGCCAGCATCTGGAATCTGGACGGCCAGCACCTGGTGCCGATTTCGGCCTATCTGCGCGCCGATCAACGCCACTATTTGCCCGAAGCGATCGACGCCAGCTGCTTCCCCGACTACCTCGAAGCCCTGCACAGCAGCCGCGCCATCGATGCCACCCATGCCGTGCAAGACCCGCGCACCCGGGAAATGGCCGAAAGCCTGATCGCCAAGGATGTCCACGCCATGCTCGACGCGAGCATCCGCGTGGATGGCCAGGTGGTCGGCGTGCTGTGCCTGGAGCAAAGCGGCAGTTCGCGGGCATGGCAGTCCGATGAGATCGCCTTTGCCGGCGAGCTGGCGGACCAGTTCGCCCAAGTCATCAACAACCACAACCGGCGCACCGCCACCAGCGCCCTGCACCTGTTCCAGCGCGCGGTGGAACAGAGCGCCAACGCCTTTCTGCTGGTCAATTGCGATGGCGTGGTGGAGTACGTCAACCCAAGCTTTACCGCCATTACCCAATACAGCGCCGAAGAGGTGCATGGCCACCGCCTGGCGCAGTTGCCGGCCCTGGAGAACCTCAGCGAATTACTGTTCGACGCGCCGTCGGTCCTGGCCAAAAGCAACAGCTGGCAAGGCGAATTCAAAAGCCGGCGCAAAAACCTGGAACCCTACTGGGGCCAGTTGTCGATTTCCAAGGTATATGGCGACAACCGTGAGTTGACCCATTACATCGGCATCTACGAAGACATTACCCAGACCAAGCTGGCGCAACAGCGCATCGAACGCCTGGCCTACACCGACAACCTGACCAACCTGGGCAACCGCCCGGCGTTCATCCGCAACCTCGATGAGCGCTTTGCCCGCGACAGCGACAGCCCGATCAGCCTGCTGCTGGTGGACATCGACAACTTCAAGCGGATCAACGACAGCCTCGGCCACCAGACCGGTGACAAGCTGCTGATCAGCCTGGCCCGTCGTCTGCGCAACAGTTTGAGCAGCGGCGGCAGCCTGGCGCGCTTTGCCAGTAACGAGTTTGCGGTGCTGCTTGACGATGCCGACATGGAGACCGGCCAGCAGGTGGCCAGCCAGTTACTGGCCACCCTCGACAAACCGATGTTCGTCGACAACCAGTTGATCAGCGTGACCGGCTCCGTGGGCCTCGCCTGCGCGCCGTTGCACGGGCGCGATCCGCAGACCCTGATGCGCAACGCCGGCCTGGCCCTGCACAAGGCCAAGGCCAACGGCAAACACCAGGTGCAGGTGTTTACCGAAGCACTGAATGCCGAGGCCAGCTATAAGCTGTTTGTGGAAAACAACCTGCGCCGCGCCCTGACCCAGAATGAGCTGGACGTGTTCTACCAGCCCAAGCTGTGCCTGCGCAGTGGTCGCCTGCTGGGCATGGAAGCGCTGTTGCGCTGGAACCACCCGGAAAAGGGCATGATCCGCCCCGACCAGTTCATCAGCGTGGCCGAAGAGACCGGTTTGATCATCCCCATCGGCAAATGGGTCGCCCGGCAGGCATGCCGCATGAGCCGTCGATTGACGGCCGCGGGCCTGGGTAATTTGCAGGTGGCGATCAACCTGTCGCCCAAGCAGTTTTCCGACCCGGATCTGGTGGCCTCGATTGCCACGATCCTCAAGGAAGAGCAGTTGCCGGCCAATCTGCTGGAGCTGGAGCTGACCGAAGGCCTGCTGCTGGAAGCCACCGAAGACACGCGCCAGCAACTGGACCAACTGAAGAGTTTTGGCCTGACCCTGGCCATGGACGACTTCGGCACCGGTTACTCGTCGCTGAGCTACTTGAAAAAATTCCCCATCGACATCATTAAGATCGACCGCAGCTTTATCCACGAAATCCCGGATAACCAGGACGACATGGAGATCACCTCGGCGGTCATCGCCATGGCTCACAACCTCAAGCTCAAGGTGGTGGCCGAAGGCATCGAGACCGCCGAGCAACTGGCGTTCCTGCGCCGGCATCGTTGCGACGTGGGCCAGGGCTATCTGTTCGACCGGCCAATCCCCGGCGCAGAGCTGCTGGAAAAGCTCAAACGTTATCCACGTGGGCCAATTGCCTGACAGCGC
This sequence comes from Pseudomonas sp. 34 E 7, assembly GCF_900005715.1. Lineage (NCBI taxonomy): Bacteria > Pseudomonadati > Pseudomonadota > Gammaproteobacteria > Pseudomonadales > Pseudomonadaceae > Pseudomonas > Pseudomonas sp. 34 E 7. Next base: position 39,176 of record NZ_CVTX01000104.1, on the reverse strand, counting down.
GGTAACACTCGGGCACACTGGCTGTCTGAAAATTTACTGTTACTCAACCTGACGAGAGGACTGATCATGGTCTTGCGCTCGGAAATTCTGGTGAACAAAAACGTGCTGCCTACTCAAGAACAAGCCTTGCCCGGCCGTGAAACCTCGATGGCATTGCCCGAAACTCACTTCGTCAACGGCAACCCGTTGCTGGGCCCTTTTACCGACGACGTCGGTTTCGCGATCTTCGGCCTCGGTTGTTTCTGGGGCGCCGAGCGCAAATTCTGGGAGCGCGACGGGGTGGTCAGTACCGTGGTCGGCTACGCCGGCGGCTTCACGCCGAACCCGACCTACGAAGAAGTCTGCTCGGGCCTGACCGGCCACAGCGAAGTGGTGCTGGTGGTATACGACCAGGCCAAAGTGAAATACGAAGACCTGCTGAAGATGTTCTGGGAACTGCACAACCCGACCCAGGGCATGCGCCAGGGCAACGACATCGGCAGCCAATACCGTTCGGTGATCTATGCCACCACGCCGGAGCAACTGGCGGCAGCCAAGGCCAGTGCCCAGGCCTATCAGCAAGAGCTGACCAAGGCCGGCCTGGGCGAGATCACCACCGAAATCGACGAAGCGCCGACGGTGTACTTCGCCGAGGCGTATCACCAGCAATACCTGGCGAAGAACCCGCAGGGCTATTGCGGCATCGGCGGCACCGGCGTGACCTGCCCGATCTAAAGCACAACACAGATTAAAAATGTGGGAGGGGGCTTGCCCCCGATAGCGGAGTGTCAGTTACTGATGTAATGACTGACACCCAGCAATCGGGGGCAAGCCCCCTCCCACATTGGGTCCGTGCTTGGCTTCAGAGCCGGTTACCCAGCGAGAAGCCAATCCATGGATCAGCGGCACTGGCGCGACCTGCCCGATCTAAAGAGCAACACAGGTTAAAAATGTGGGAGGGGGCTTGCCCCCGATAGCGGAGTGTCAGTTACAGATGTAATGACTGACACCCAGCAATCGGGGGCAAGCCCCCTCCCACATTGGGTCCGTGCTTGGCTTCAGAGCCGGTTACCCAGCGAGAAGCCAATCCATGGATCAGCGGCACCGGCGTGACCTGCCCGATCTAAAGAGCAACACAGGTTAAAAATGTGGGAGGGGGCTTGCCCCCGATAGCGGAGTGTCAGTCACAGATGTAATGACTGACACCCAGCAATCGGGGGCAAGCCCCCTCCCACATTGGGTTCTGCGTTTGTTGAGATTAGTTACTCAGCGATGAGCCAATCCATCTGCCAGCCACCTTGGGTCTGGCCAAGCTTCTTGGACAGCCATGGCAGCAGTTCACGCAATTCCTCTTCCAGCCCCCACGGCGGGTTGGCAATCGCCAGGCCTGAGCCGGTCAGGGTGTTGGGCGTGTCCAGCGGGTGCACCAACAGCTCCACGCGCAACAGTTTCGGCGCGCCGGTGCCGGCCAGGTCCTGATAAAAGCGGCGCAGCATGCGCGGGTCCTTCACCGGGTACCAGATCGCTGCGACGGTCTGGCGCATGCGGCTCACGGCTTCCTTGAGGGACGCCGCGCAGCGCTGCATTTCGTCGAGTTTTTCGAACGGTGGGTCGATCAGCATCAGCGCGCGTTTTTCCGGTACTGGCAACAAGGCGCGCGGCACATGCCAGCCTTCGCCCAGGTGCACTTTGACCCGGCGATCACCCTTCATGTTGTCCTTGAGCAGCACGCCGTCTTCCGGGTGTTTTTCGTTGAGCAGCACACGGTCCTGGGGGCGCGTCAGGCGCCGCGCCAGCTCCGGCGAGCCCGGGTAGTAGCGCAACTGGCCATCCGGGTTCATCTCGTGCAGCACGCGCATGTAATCGGCGGTGAGCGGCGGCAGGTCGTTGGCGCCCCACAGGCGGGCGATGCCTTCCAGGTATTCACCGGTGCGGTTGGCCTGGTCACCCTGCAGGTCGTACAGGCCAATGCCGGCGTGGGTATCGAGGTAGGCGAACGGCTGCTCCTTGCGCGACATCAGGGCGATGAGGCGGGTCAAGGTCAGGTGTTTGAAGACATCGGCGTGGTTGCCGGCGTGAAAGGCGTGACGATAATTCATGGTTGCTCCTGCGCAGGGGGCGAAGTTTACCTTCTACCGGCGCAAAGGTGCAGGGCCGCATGGCGGGTGGCATCTTTGTCTAACTCAACTGCGACTGGAGGTAATCGACCAGCGTGGCATGGCTGGCCCCCCGCCTGCGCACGAACCAGCCCAGTTTGTGCTGCAAGGTGGCCGGCGTGAAGGCAGCACACAGATCAGGACGCTGCGCTTGCAGCCATTGCAGCAGGTTGTCGATCAGCACGCCCGGCGACTGTTCCTCCAGGTGCCTGAGCAACGACGCAGGCACTCGCCACCACGGGCACGCTTGAGCTGGCGTGACCGGTCCAGTTGCCACCGTCAGCGGGCGGCCATTGATCAGGTAACGCCCAAACACCGGCAAGACCGCGCCTGCCTGGTCATCCAGGTGCTGCCACATCGGCTCAAACCGGGCGCCATCCCAGAAGCGGAAAAACACCGCCTGGTCATTGGGCAGGAACACCTTGCTCAAGCCTCGCAGGTGGGCTACCACGCTTTCCAATGGACTGGAAGATACCGCCAGCCACCCCCAATCGTCGGATGGCGCGGCGGCTACCCAATCGAGAAACGCGCTGCCCGGCTCGACGATGCCCACGTAAGGCATCACCGCCTCCCACTGGGCGTAGGCCGTGCCTGCCCAGATCGCTTGGGGCAGCGGCCCCGCCGCTGTGGCTTGCCAGGCAGCGAGCGGCCTGGCGTCGCTGGCATTGCCGAGTACGGCATAAATTCGCTCATCGGCAAGCAAAGGGCACTGCGCCAGCCAGCTGCGGGGGTCCATGGGTGTGCGCATCAGGAAACACTCCGTGCATGCCCGCTGATATCGCACTGCCCGGCACGGCAACGCTCGCATTCCTCGCAAAACGGCGCGCTGCGCTTGAGGGTGGCCACTTGCACAGGGCTCAGGGGCAGCGGGATAACCGCCTGCAGCGCCTCCTTCAAACCAGGCGTCAACGGCGCCATCGTTGCGGCAGGCGCCCCGCCAGGCTGGATGGGCACACTGCTGAAGATGCCGCCCGCCGACAGCGTGATCGACTGCCCTCCCGCCTGAATCGTAACGCTGGCCCCCGCATCGATGACGATGCTCTGCCCTGCCACCAGTTGTAGCGTGCGACCGGCATGCATGTGCTGCGAACCGCCGACCCTCAGGTGGTCATCCTGCTTGAGTTCAGTCAGGCGATTGCCGTGGGTGATGCGTTGCTCTTCGCCCTGCAACTCATGGTGCGACTCGCCGCCCACCGTAATCCGGCGCTGGTTATCGACCTGCACCTGCTGGTCATGCAACACGTGCTGGGTCCAGTCGCGCTGGGCGCGCAGGTAAATTTCCTCGGCGCCCTTGCGGTCCTCGATGCGCAGTTCGTTGTAGCCGCCACCACCGGGGCTGCTCTGGCTGCGAAAGATACTGCGGGTCTTGTCCGCCGGCAGATCGAGGGGCAAACGATTCGCCGCGTTGGGCAGGCAGCCCATCACCAGCGGCATGTCCACGTCGCCATCAACGAAGCCCACCAGCACTTCCATGCCGACGCGCGGGGTCAGCACCGCCCCGTAACGGTCATGGGCCCAGCCGCTCGCCACGCGCAGCCAGCAACTGGAGTGTTCGTTGTGTTCCCCGTCGCGATCCCAGGCCATCTGCACTTTGACCCGACCGTATTCATCGCAGTGCACCTCACTGCCGACAGGCCCGGTGACCACCGCGTTGTGGTAGCCCGACAGCTGCGGCCGGGGCATGATCAAAGGTGTTCGGAACGGCACATCCCAAGGCGTGACGACAAATTCGTTGCTGTAGCCTGCGGGCACGTCCTCAGGCGCAGACTCCTCCAATACTTGCGGCTGCTGCCCGGTGTGGTGCAACCGGGTGACCAGCCACAGATCATTCCACTCCTGACGCGGGTGGTCGGCCATCTTCAGAAACTGCCCGGTGACCAGGGCCGGCTGGTCGCTGATACCGCTGGCCTGGCGAAAGTCACTGCGATGACGCTCCAACACACGTTGCGCCAGGTACTTGCCGTGCGCTCGGTCCGTAAAGTCACCGGGGTAGCGCTGTTCGTCGAGGGTCGGGCGTTGCCCGCTGGAGGCCGTGCCTTCCAATACCAGGCTGGGCTTTTTGAAGTCGTAGGCCCGCAGGTTCACACCAGCCGTGCGGGTTTCGAGACGCAACATAAAGCGCTTGATCGCGGGGGCCCCGGCCACCATCCCGGAACCGGCCAAGTAGGACGTTTCCTGGTCCGGCTGCCTGAACACACTCTGGTCATCGCCAAACACCAGCAAGTGGCGCTCGGGACTGTGCTGAAAGTGGTAGTGAATGCCCGACTCAACGCACAAGCGATGGATGAACTGCAAATCGGTTTCGTCGAACTGAACACAGTATTCGCGCTCGGGATATTGACCGCTCAGGCGAAACACGAAGGTATCGGCCTGGATCTCCTGAGCCTCCAGCACCCGCGCAATGATCTGCGGCACGGTTTTTTGCTGAAATATCCGTTGGTGAGTGCTGTGTTCCAGATACGCCAACTGCGGTACCAGGGTGATCTGGTAACGGGTCAGGCGCTTGCCCGAATCGCCTTGCGCGACGCGGTAAACCTGGCCATGAATGCCATGGCCGTGGGCGTCGAACCCCAGGAATGCCTGGCGGTGCAGAAGGCTATCGAGGTCAAGGTCGGGTTGTTCGCTGACCAACTCAAGGTCAAAGCGAAAGGGCAGGCTGATAAATTCATCGCCCATGAATCCATGAACCTTGAGATCACAAGGCTCCCCATCCAGGGTCAGATTAAAGGCACTTTGATTGGCAGGAGCGAACATCCGGTGTTTCTCTGCGAAGGGTGAGTGAGCGATTCTGCAACAGCCGTTTACCGAGTCGGGCACTGCTCCGGAAAATAAGTAAGGTCCTACATCCTCAGCGCCGAAATCCTCAAGGCCCGATCGTTCCCACGCTCTGCGTGGGAATGCCGCCCCGGACGCTCCGCGTCCTGCTTTCAGCGAAACACAGGCATTTGCGCAATGGTGACGCGGAGCGTCACGGGATGCATTCCCACGCGGAGCGTGGGAACGATCAGGCAAATCAGGCATAAAAAAAGGCCCGCATCCGTCGGACGCAGGCCTTCTTTTCGATGACCGGGCGATCAACGCCCAGCGGTATTACTTGTTGAGGTTGTAATCTTTTTCCGCCGCATCAAAGCGCTCGACCATACCGGCAGTCGGTGCACCCATCTTGCTCACGAAGTAGATCGCCAGGCTGGCGAAGATGAAGCCTGGGATGATTTCGTACAGGCCGAGCAACTCGAAGTGTTTCCACACGATCACGGTGATTGCGCCCACCAGGATGCCGGCCAGTGCGCCGTTGCGGGTCATGTGTTTCCAGATGACCGAGATCAGCACCACAGGACCGAAGGCAGCGCCGAAACCGGCCCAGGCGTAGCTGACCAGGCCCAGTACGCGGTTTTCCGGGTTGGCGGCCATGGCGATGGCGATCAAGGCAACCACCAGCACCATGATCCGACCGACCCATACCAGTTCAAGCTGGGACGCGCCCTTGCGCAGGAAGGCCTTGTAGAAATCTTCGGTCAGGGCGCTGGAGCACACCAGCAACTGGCAGCTCAGGGTGCTCATGACGGCCGCGAGGATGGCCGACAGCAGGACACCGGCAATCCATGGGTTGAACAGGATCTTGGCCAGTTCGATAAACACGCGCTCAGGGTTTTCGGTCACGGGACCGGCCACCTCGGGATGCGCCGAGAAGTAAGCGATGCCGAAGAAGCCCACCGCCACGGTGCCACCCAGGCACAGAATCATCCAGGTCATGGAGATACGGCGCGCGTTGGCAATCGACTTCACCGAATCCGCCGCCATGAACCGCGCGAGAATGTGCGGCTGGCCGAAGTAACCCAGGCCCCAGCCCATCAGCGAGATGATGCCGATGAAGGTGGTGTTTTTCAGCATATCGAAGTTGGTCGGGTCCTGGGCTTCGATGGCCAGGAAGGTGGTGTCCACGCCGCCGGTGGCCAGCAATACGATGATCGGCGTCAGGATCAACGCGAAGATCATCAGCGTGGCTTGCACGGTGTCGGTCCAGCTGACCGCCAGGAAACCGCCGATAAAGGTGTAGGCAATGGTCGCCGCGGCACCGGCCCACAACGCCGTCTCGTAGGACATGCCGAAGGTGCTTTCGAACAGACGCGCACCGGCCACGATGCCGGAGGCGCAGTAAATGGTGAAGAACACCAGGATCACCACGGCGGAAATGATCCGCAGCAGGCCGCTTTTATCTTCGAAGCGGCTGGAGAAGTAATCCGGCAGGGTCAGGGCGTCGCCGTTGTGTTCGGTCTGTACCCGCAGGCGACCGGCCACGAACAGCCAATTGAGGTAGGCACCGACGATCAGGCCGATGGCGATCCAGCTTTCCGACAAGCCCGACATGTAGATCGCGCCAGGCAGGCCCATCAACAACCAGCCGCTCATATCGGAAGCACCGGCGGACAAGGCTGTCACCACGCTACCGAGGCTGCGACCGCCAAGGATGTAATCGGAAAGGTTGTTGGTGGAGCGATAGGCCATCAGGCCGATCAGCACCATTGCTGCGATATAGATCACGAACGTGATCAGGGTGGGATTGCTAACGCTCATAGAAGTGACGCCCTGGCTTTGTTTTTATGTAGCGACGGTCTGTCAGACCGCTACCGGTAGTAACCGAATAAACGATGCTGAATGCCGCGCATTTATGACTGGCGTTTCCCCAGGAAAGCCGCCAGCCGATGAACCAAACCGTAGAGGTGGTTGCACCTTGGTGCGCGAATGCTATTCAACAATGCAAATAAGGTGCAACCAGTTTCTTGCGAATAAGTTGCACCTGCGCGCTTTTGCGCACAAACACCGTTTTTTTGCTCCTTTTCGGAGCAAGAACATTCAATCTCAGAAGCAAATGCACCGACAAGCAGCCGATTCGGTCAAAGGCCGGATTTTTTCCGATCAAGCGTCGTAAATTTCATGAACAAAAAGGGTTGCACCCGGTTGCACCTCGCCATGGGCAAAGCTAATCTTGCCGCCAGCAGATGCCACTCGGTAGTGGCACCCATGAGGATAAGAATATGGCTACGACCACCCTTGGGGTCAAACTCGACGACCCGACCCGCGAACGCCTCAAGGCCGCCGCGTCCTCCATTGATCGCACGCCGCACTGGCTGATCAAACAGGCAATTTTCAATTACCTGGAGAAACTCGAGGGTGGTGCAACCCTGAACGAGCTCAATGGCTTGAGCAACAAGGACGCCGATGATGCGGGCGAGGTCCAGGCCGACCACGCGCACCAGTGCTTCCTTGAGTTCGCCGAGAGCATCCTGCCGCAGTCCGTATTGCGCGCCTCGATCACCGCCGCTTACCGTCGCCCCGAGCCGGAAGTGGTGCCGATGCTGATCGAACAGGCCCGTCTGCCGGCCGACATGGCCGAAGCCACCCACAAGCTGGCCGCCACGATTGCCGAGAAGCTGCGCAACCAGAAGAGCGCCGGCGGCCGTGCCGGTATTGTTCAGGGCCTGCTGCAGGAATTTTCCCTGTCGTCCCAGGAAGGCGTGGCGCTGATGTGCCTGGCCGAGGCGCTGCTGCGCATCCCGGACAAGGGCACTCGCGATGCACTGATTCGCGACAAGATCAGCACCGGCAACTGGCACCCGCACCTGGGTAACAGCCCGTCGCTGTTCGTCAATGCCGCCACCTGGGGCCTGCTGTTGACCGGCAAACTGGTCGCCACCCACAACGAAGCAGGACTGACCTCGTCCCTGAGCCGCATCATCGGCAAAAGCGGCGAGCCGATGATCCGCAAGGGCGTCGACATGGCCATGCGCCTGATGGGCGAGCAGTTCGTCACCGGCGAAACCATCGCCGAAGCCCTGGCCAATGCGAGCAAGTTCGAAGCCAAGGGCTTTCGCTACTCCTACGACATGCTCGGGGAAGCCGCGCTCACCGAGCACGATGCGCAGAAGTACCTGGCCTCGTACGAACAAGCCATTCATTCCATCGGCAAGGCGTCCCACGGCCGTGGGATCTATGAAGGCCCAGGCATCTCCATCAAGCTTTCCGCCCTGCACCCGCGTTACAGCCGCGCGCAGTACGAGCGGGTGATGGACGAGTTGTACCCGCGCCTGTTGTCGCTGACCCTGCTGGCCAAACAGTACGACATCGGCCTGAACATCGACGCCGAAGAGGCCGACCGCCTCGAGTTGTCCCTGGATCTGCTTGAGCGCCTGTGCTTCGAGCCGCAACTGACCGGCTGGAACGGTATCGGTTTCGTGATCCAGGCCTACCAGAAGCGTTGCCCGTACGTGATCGACTATGTGATCGACCTGGCCCGCCGCAGCCGCCACCGCCTGATGATCCGCCTGGTCAAAGGCGCGTACTGGGACAGCGAAATCAAGCGCGCCCAGGTCGAAGGCCTGGAAGGCTACCCGGTGTATACGCGCAAGGTGTACACCGACGTTTCCTACATTGCCTGCGCACGCAAACTGCTGTCGGTGCCGGAAGTCATCTACCCGCAGTTCGCCACGCACAACGCCCACACCCTGGCCGCCATCTACCACATTGCCGGTCAGAACTATTACCCCGGCCAGTACGAGTTCCAATGCCTGCACGGCATGGGTGAGCCGCTGTACGAACAGGTCGTAGGCAAGGTTTCCGAAGGCAAGTTGAACCGTCCGTGCCGCGTGTACGCCCCGGTCGGTACCCACGAAACACTGCTGGCGTATCTGGTGCGTCGCCTGCTGGAAAACGGCGCGAACACTTCGTTCGTCAACCGCATCGCCGACCAATCCATCTCGATCCAGGAGCTGGTGGCCGATCCAGTGGCGAGCATCGAGCAGATGGCGACCCTGGAAGGCGGCTTCGGCCTGCCGCACCCGCGTATCCCGCTGCCGCGTGACCTGTATGGCCGCGACCGCGCCAACTCGGCCGGTATCGACCTTGCCAACGAGCATCGCCTGGCATCGCTGTCCTGCGCCCTGCTGGCCACCGCCCACAACAACTGGAAAGCCGCGCCGATGCTCGGTTGCGCCTCCAGCGAACAACCGGCTACCGCGGTGCTGAACCCGTCCGACCTGCGCGATGTGGTCGGTCATGTTCAGGAAGCCACGGTCGAAGACGTCGACAATGCCATCCAGTGCGCTATCAGCGCCGCACCGATCTGGCAGGCCACCCCGCCCGCCGAGCGCGCCGCGATCCTGGAACGCGCCGCCGACCTGATGGAAGGCGAAATCCAGCCACTGATGGGCCTGCTGGCCCGCGAAGCCGGCAAGACCTTCGCCAACGCCATCGCTGAAGTGCGCGAAGCCGTGGACTTCCTGCGCTACTACGCGGTGCAGGCACGCAACGATTTCACCAACGACGCCCACCGCCCGTTGGGCCCGGTGGTGTGTATCAGCCCGTGGAACTTCCCGCTGGCGATCTTCAGCGGCCAGGTTGCCGCTGCGCTGGCCGCCGGCAACCCGGTACTGGCCAAACCTGCCGAACAAACCCCGCTGGTCGCCGCCCAGGCTGTGCGCATCCTGCTCGAAGCCGGTATCCCGCAAGGCGTGCTGCAATTGCTGCCGGGCCAGGGCGAAAGCGTCGGTGCCCGCCTGGTCGGTGACGAGCGCGTCAAAGGTGTGATGTTCACCGGTTCCACCGAGGTTGCACGCTTGCTGCAACGCAGTGTGGCCGGGCGCCTGGATGCTCAGGGGCGTCCGATTCCGCTGATCGCCGAAACCGGTGGCCAGAACGCGATGATCGTCGATTCGTCGGCGCTCACCGAACAAGTGGTCATCGACGTGGTGTCGTCGGCCTTCGACAGCGCCGGCCAACGTTGCTCGGCCCTGCGCGTCTTGTGCCTGCAGGAAGATTCGGCAGACCGTGTCATCGAAATGCTCAAAGGCGCCATGGCTGAATGCCGCCTGGGCAACCCGGAGCGCCTGTCGGTGGATATCGGCCCGGTGATCGACGCCGAAGCCAAGGCCGGCATCGAGAAACACATCCAGGCCATGCGCGACAAAGGCCGCAACGTTTACCAGGTGGCGATTGCCGATGGCGACGAGATCAAGCGTGGCACCTTCGTGATGCCGACCCTGATCGAGCTGGAAAGCTTCGACGAGCTGCAACGGGAAATCTTCGGTCCGGTGCTGCACGTGGTGCGCTACAAGCGTAAAGAAATCGACCAGCTCATCGGCCAGATCAACGCATCCGGCTACGGCCTGACCCTGGGCGTGCACACCCGCATCGACGAGACCATCGCCAAGGTGATCGACAACGTCAACGCCGGTAACGTTTACGTCAACCGCAACATTGTCGGCGCCGTGGTCGGCGTGCAGCCGTTCGGCGGTGAAGGCCTGTCGGGTACCGGCCCCAAAGCCGGTGGTCCGCTGTACCTGTACCGCCTGTTGTCGACCCGTCCTACCGATGCGATCGAGCAATCCTTCTTACGTGGCGATGCTTTGACCGCACCCGACCTGCGCCTGCGCGACGCCATGAGCCAACCGCTGACCGCGCTGAAAACCTGGGCCGACACTCATAAGTTCAGCGAACTGAGCGCCCTGTGCACACAATTTGCCGCACAGTCGCAAAGCGGTATCACCCGTCAACTGGCCGGCCCGACCGGCGAGCGCAACAGCTATGCGATCCTGCCGCGCGAACACGTGCTGTGCCTGGCCGAAGTGGAAGGCGACCTGCTGACCCAACTGGCCGCGGTATTGGCGGTAGGCGGTTCGGCGGTATGGCCGGAAACCGAGCTGACCAAGGCCTTGTTCCCACGTCTGCCGAAAGATATTCAGGCGAAGATCAAGCGCGTGGCCGACTGGACCAAGGACGACGTGGTGTTCGACGCGGTCCTGCATCACGGTGATTCCGACCAACTGCGCGCGGTGTGCCAGCAAGTGGCGCAGCGTGGCGGTGCGATTGTTGGCGTGCATGGTCTGTCGCAGGGCGAAACGGCGATTGCACTGGAGCGCCTGGTGATTGAGCGGGCATTGAGCGTCAACACCGCTGCGGCAGGCGGTAACGCCAGCCTGATGACCATCGGCTAACCGCGATAAAAAATGTGGGAGGGGGCTTGCCCCCGATTGCGATGGACAGCTTATGTTTGGCTGACACACCGCTATCGGGGGCAAGCCCCCTCCCACATTTGGCCCCCTTTCAATTCCCTGCCTGCGTTTTGCCCCTCTATCACCCAGATCAATCTTGCTATCCACCCTCCATTCGCGCACTTAGACTCAGGCCAATTCCTTCAAAGGTAATCCGCCATGTCCGAGACGCTGCTCAGTTCCCGCAATCTGGCTTTCGAGCTGTACGAAGTCCTCGATGCCGAGGGCCTGACCCAGCGCGAGCGGTTTGCCGAGCACAATCGCGAAACCTTCGATGCCGCCATCGGCACGGCGCGCAACATCGCCGAAAAGTACTTCGCGCCGCACAACCGCAAGAACGATGAAAACGAACCGCGCTATGAAGACGGTAAGGCGATCCTGATTCCGGAAGTAAAGCCGGCCGTGGATGCCTTTCTTGAAGCCGGTTTTCTCAACGCCGCGCGCAGTTTCGAAGCCGGCGGCATGCAGCTGCCTACATTGCTGTCCCAGGCTTGCTTTGCGCACTTCCAGTCGGCCAACGCCGCGTCCACGTCCTACCCGTTCCTGACTATGGGCGCCGCCAACCTGATTGAAAGTTTTGGCACCGAGGAGCAGAAAAAACGCTTCCTGCAGCCAATGATCGACGGACGTTTCTTCGGCACCATGGCCCTCACCGAACCGCATGCCGGGTCGTCTTTGTCGGATATTCGTACACGCGCAGAGCCTGCGGCGGACGGCAGCTATCGCCTCAAGGGCAATAAAATCTTTATCTCCGGCGGCGACCACCCGCTGTCGGAAAATATCGTGCACATGGTGCTGGCCAAGCTGCCCGACGCGCCGGCCGGGGTGAAGGGTATTTCGCTGTTTATCGTGCCCAAATTCCTGGTCAACGATGACGGCAGCCTGGGCGAGCGCAACGACGTGCTGCTGGCCGGGCTGTTTCACAAGATGGGCTGGCGCGGCACCACGTCCACAGCGCTTAATTTCGGTGATAACGGCAACTGTGTCGGCTACCTGGTGGGCAAACCGCACCAGGGCCTGAGCTGCATGTTCCAGATGATGAATGAAGCCCGCATTGGCGTGGGCATGGGCGCGGTGATGCTCGGTTATGCGGGCTACCTTTACTCGCTGGAGTACGCCCGCGAACGTCCGCAAGGCCGCCTGCCGGACAACAAGGACCCAGGCACCGCGCCGGTACCGATCATCCAGCACGCCGATATCAAGCGCATGCTGCTGACACAAAAAGCCTATGTCGAAGGCGCCTTCGACCTGGGCCTGTATGCCGCGCGGCTGTTCGACGACACCACCACCCTGCCGACCGACGACGCGCGCAAACAGGCCCACGAGTTGCTGGACCTGCTGACCCCTATCGTCAAATCCTGGCCGTCGGAATTCTGCCTCAAGGCCAACGAACTGGCGATCCAGATTCTTGGCGGCCATGGCTATACCCGTGAATACCCGGTGGAGCAGTACTACCGCGATAACCGCTTGAACCCGATCCACGAAGGCACCCATGGCATCCAGTCACTGGATTTGCTCGGGCGCAAACTGGCACAGAACGGGGGTGCCGGGCTCAAGCAATTGATTCGACTGATCGCCGAGACAGGCGCCCGGGCACAGCAGTACCCATCGCTGACCGCGCTGAGGCAACCACTGGAGCACCTGGTCAGTCGCCTGCAAAGCGTCACCCTCGGCCTGCTGGGCGATCTCGCCCAGGGCAAGGTCAACAGCAGCCTGGCGAACTCGGCGCTGTACCTGAAGGTGTTCGGACACACGGTGATTGGCTGGCGCTGGCTGGAACAGGCGATTCGCGCCGAAGAAGGACTGGCCAGGGGCAACGCGGCCGATGTGGCCTTCTATAAAGGCAAGCTCCAGGCCGCCCGGTACTTCCTGACCTGGGAAGTACCAGGCTGCCATCATGAACTGGCGATTCTGGAGGCACGTGACGATACGTGCCTGGGCATGCAGGATGCGTGGTTCTAGGGCTGGATCGCCTTGGAAATCACCTCGACCGTGGCGCTGACTTGCTCTTGGTAACGGTCGAGTTCCTGTTGGTGAGCCTGCTGCATTTCGATTTGCTCGGCGCACAGGTTCAGCGCGGCCAGTACCAATAATTTGTCACCGATCAGGGTCGGGTACTTTTTCTTGGTGGTGGCCAGGGAGGCCTTGAGCATAGTCACGGCGTGCATCAGGGTCTGGTCTTCCCCGGCCGGTGCCTTGATCGAGTAATCCTCTCCGAGAATCGAAACGACCTTTATCCCTTCGTTCATGCGCTGACAGGCCCTGCGCTTACACGCTCAACCAGTGCCTGGATACGGGCGGCGGTGGCACCGTGTTTTTCTTCCTGTTCCATCAGGTTCAGTTGCAGGCTGTCGTTTTCGTCCCTGGCACGGGCAAGCTCCGCCTTGAGGGATTCGTTGCTGCCCAGCAGGTCATGATTCTGCTGTACGAGGTCGCTGACCAGTTGTTCCAGTTGGCTGAGGGATGCTTCTAACATTTTGATTTCTCGAGCTTTTAAAAGGGCGGTGACGATAAAGAAAATTCACCTCGGATGCCAGGGTTATCCCCCGGCGCGCAGCCCGATTCCGAAGGCCCGGGCCGCACTTTCGAGCCTTAGTGACTGCAATTACCCAATCTGGTTCCTGAATCGCTGAAACCCCTGGTCAGATGCGACAAAAACGCACAGTCCCTTAAGACTTTAGTCGTAGGGCCGATACGCGATGCACACACCACCTCATGGCCGCACGGATCGCGCTCCCCCCAGGATTCCAGCATGTCTCTTCGTAATATGAATATCGCGCCGAGGGCCTTCCTCGGCTTCGCGTTTATTGGCGCCTTGATGTTGTTTCTCGGCGTGTTCGCGCTGAACCAGATGAGCAAGATCCGAGCGGCCACCGAAGACATCACCCTGGCCAGCGTACCCAGCATCCGCGCCCTCGACGAGTTCACCCAACTGACATTGCGCCTGCGTGTGTTGTCGTACCGCTTGCTCACCAACCGCGAGCCGGACGTGCAGCAAAAGACCCTGGAAGCCTTCGACCTGCGCAACCAGCAGATCCGCACCGCCCAAGGCGTATATGAAAAGCTGATCGAGACCAGCGAAGAACGTTCGACCTACAACGAATACGTGCGATTGCTGGCTCAGTACCATCAGATCGAAGAGCGTATGAAGAGCCTCTCGCAGGGCAACCATGTCGAGGCATTGCGCGCCCTGCTCAACACCGAGCTGCTGACCAACTCCGAGCAGGTCAACGGGGTACTCAACCGCCTGCTGGAAATCAATAACGCCATGGCCCTGGACACCAACCAGCAGGCCGAAGACCAGTACAACCTGGCCTTCAACATGGTCGTGGGCCTGCTGGTGATCGCCACCGCGCTGACCCTGTTGTTCGCCTGGCTGCTGACCCGCAGCATCACCGTGCCAATCTCCCAGGCCCTGGAAGCGGCGGAAGAAGTGGCCGAAGGCAACCTCACGCGCCCGATCAAGGTCGACGGCAACGATGAAGCCGGGCGCTTGCTGGCCGCCATGGCCAAAATGCAGGACAAACTGCGCGACACCCTGCAACGCATCGCCGGCTCGGCCACGCAACTGGCGTCGGCCGCCGAAGAGCTCAACGCCGTCACCGACGAAAGCGCGCGCGGCCTGACCCAGCAGAACAACGAAATCGAACAGGCCGCCACCGCCGTCAACGAGATGACCAGCGCGGTCGAGGAAGTCGCACGCAATGCCGTGAGCACCTCTGAAGCCTCGCGCAACGCCACCACCTCCGCCGGCGACGGGCGTGACCTTGTGCAGGAAACCGTCAGCGCCATCGAACGCATGAGCGGCGACGTACAAGCCACCGCGACCTTGATCGGTGAGCTGGCCAATGAATCGCGCGATATCGGCAAGGTACTGGACGTGATCCGTGGCCTGGCCGACCAGACCAACCTGCTGGCCCTCAACGCGGCCATCGAAGCGGCGCGGGCCGGTGAGGCCGGGCGTGGTTTTGCGGTGGTGGCGGATGAGGTGCGCGCGTTGGCCCATCGTACCCAGCAGTCCACCAGCGAGATCGAACGCATGATCTGCAGCATCCAGGCCGGCACCGAGCACGCGGTGGATTCGATGCGCAACAGTACCGAGCGCGCCGAATCGACGCTGAACATCGCCAAGGGCGCGGGGCTGTCGCTGGACACCATCAACACCGCAATTGTCGAGATCAACGAGCGCAACCTGGTGATCGCCAGTGCGGCGGAGGAACAGGCGCAGGTCGCACGGGAAGTCGACCGCAACCTGGTGAATATCCGTGACCTGTCGGTGCAATCGGCGACCGGCGCCAGCCAGACGAGCGCGGCGAGCAACGAGCTGTCGCGCCTGGCGGTGGATTTGAATGGCATGGTCGGCCGTTTCCGCCTCTGACTGACGGCACCGGCTTAAAAATGTAGGAGCGAGCTTGCTCGCGAAAAACGGCAACGATAACGCGTGCTTCCTGAATGAACGCGGCGCCTGTGAGTTTTTCGCGAGCAAGCTCGCTCCTACAAAAAGCCTTGCCCCCTCCCACATTTGGTTTTGCAAGAATCAGAAAAAGCTTTTTGACAGCGCAGCAATTCAACAGGTTAGAATCCCTGGCACGCAGACTGCATGGTCAGTTTGCGCCCTGTCTTCCCTGCTCTGGAGTACTGCCTTTGAATGCGACGACCATCAACAGCCTGTTCTTGATCGGCGCGTTGCTGGTGAGTGCGAGCATTCTGGTGAGTTCTCTTTCGTCACGCCTGGGCATCCCGATCCTGGTGATCATCCTGGCCGTGGGCATGATCGCCGGCGTCGATGGCGGCGGCATCATCTTCGATAACTACCCGACCGCCTACCTGGTGGGCAACCTCGCTCTGGCCGTGATCTTGCTCGACGGCGGTTTGCGCACGCGGGTGGCGAGTTTCCGTGTGGCACTCTGGCCGGCGTTGTCCCTGGCCACAGTGGGCGTGCTGATCACCACCGGCCTCACCGGCATGGCGGCGGCCTGGCTGTTCGACCTCAATATCATCCAGGGCTTGCTGATCGGCGCCATCGTCGGCTCCACGGACGCTGCGGCAGTGTTCTCGCTGCTGGGCGGCAAGGGCCTGAACGAACGGGTCAGCGCCAGCCTGGAAATCGAATCGGGCAGCAACGACCCCATGGCGGTGTTCCTCACCGTGACCCTGATCGACATGCTCGCCAGCGGCCAGACCGGCCTGCATTGGAGCCTGCTGACCCACCTGATCCGCGAATTCGGCATCGGCGGCCTGGTCGGCCTGGGCGGCGGCTGGCTGATGCTGCAAATGGTCAACCGCATCAACCTGGCCAACGGCCTGTACCCGATCCTGGTGATCGCCGGCGGCCTGTTCGTCTTCGCCCTGACCAACGCCTTGCACGGCAGCGGTTTTCTCGCCGTGTACCTGTGCGGCCTGGTGATCGGCAACCGTCCGGTGCGCAGCCGCCACGGCATCCTGCATATGCTCGACGGCATGGCCTGGCTGGCGCAGATCGGCATGTTCCTGGTGCTGGGCCTGCTGGTCACGCCCCATGACTTGCTGCCCATCGCCCTGCCCGCCCTGGGCCTGGCGCTGTGGATGATCCTGTTTGCGCGCCCGCTGTCGGTGATGGTCGGCCTACTGCCGTTCAAGGCCTTCCACAGTCGCGAAAAAGCCTTTATCGCCTGGGTCGGCCTGCGCGGTGCGGTGCCGATCATTCTCGCGGTGTTCCCGCTGATGGCCGGCCTGCCCCATGCGCAGCTGTACTTCAACCTGGCATTCTTTATCGTGCTGGTGTCGCTGCTGGTGCAAGGCACCAGCCTGCCGTGGGTGGCCAAGTTGCTCAAAGTCACCGTACCGCCGGACCCGGCGCCGATTTCCCGCGCCGCCCTGGAAGTGCACGTCACCAGTGAGTGGGAGCTGTTCGTCTACCGCCTGGGCGCGGAAAAATGGTGCATCGGCGCTGCCCTGCGCGAGCTGAAAATGCCCGAGGGCACGCGGATCGCCGCGCTGTTTCGTGGCCAGCAACTGCTCCATCCGTCGGGTAGTACAGTATTGGAAGTCGATGATTTGCTCTGCGTCATCGGCCATGAACACAACCTGCCGGCCCTGGGCAAACTGTTCAGCCAGGCACCGCAACGCGGCCTGGACCTGCGCTTCTTCGGCGACTTCGTCCTTGAAGGCGACGCCCAGCTGGGCGCGGTGTCGGCGCTGTACGGGCTCAAGCTGGAGGGTATCGACCCGGACATGCCGTTGAGCCGCTTCATCACCCAGAAAGTCGGCGGCGCGCCGGTGGTGGGCGACCAGGTGGAGTGGAACAACACCATCTGGACCGTCGCAGTCATGGACGGGAACAAGATTGGCAAAGTCGGCGTCAGATTCCCCGAAGGAAGTCGCCCGGGCCCCGGGCTCTTCCTCTAAACTGCGGGGCGACAACGCCCCGATTCTTTACCTTGCTCGACCGGTCTCTATGCCAATCCTGCGCACTTTTCTCGCTACTGCCCTGCTGGGCCTGACCCTTTGTGTCGGCACCGTCCACGCCGCCGACCCGCCCAGTGCCGACGCTATCCAGCAAACCCTGGACAAGCTGCCCGACCGCAAGCTGCCCGACGCCGACATGAAGGCATTGCAGGGCATCCTGCAACAGACCCTGACGTACCTGGCCAACAAGCAGGATTACGAGCAGCGCCTGGCCGACCTCAAACGCCAACTTGAGGACGCGCCGCGCCAGACGGTCGACAACCAGCGCGAGCTGACCCGGCTCAAGGCCACCAAAATCGTCCCGGTGGCCCAACGCTACGCCAGCCTGCCCGTGCCGCAGCTTGAGCAATTACTGGTGCAGCGCAGTACCCAGCAAGGCGACCTGCAAAAAGAGCTGGCCGACGCCAACAGCCTGACCATCGCCGCCCAGACCCGGCCCGAGCGCGCCCAGACCGAAATCAGCAGCAGCCAGACGCGCATCCAGCAAATCAATGCGACCCTCAAGACCGGCAAGGACAACGGCAAAGCCCTCAACGCCGACCAGCGCAACCAGCTCAACGCCGAACTCGCCGCCCTGAATGCGCTGATTCCCCTGCGCCGCCAGGAACTGGCCGGCAACAGCCAATTGCAAGACCTGGGCAACAGCCAGCACGACCTGATCCAGGAAAAAACCACACGCCTGGAGCAGGAAATCCAGGACCTGCAAACCCTGATCAACCAGAAACGCCTGGCCCAGTCCCAGCAGACGGTGACCCAACAGTCCATCGAAGCGCAGAAAGCCGGCGGCAGCAGCCTGCTGGCCACGGAAAGCGCGGCCAACCTGAAGCTCTCCGACTACCTGCTCAAAAGCACCGACCGCCTCAACGACCTGACCCAGAAAAACCTGCAGACCAAGCAGCAACTGGACACCGTGACCCAAAGCGATTCGGCGCTGGACGAACAGATCAACGTACTCAAGGGCAGCCTGCTGCTGTCCAAGATCCTCTACAAACAGAAACAGGCGCTGCCGCGCTTGACCGTCGACCGCGACCTGGCCGACGACATCGCCAACATTCGCCTGTACCAGTTCGAGGTCAACCAGCAGCGCGAGCTGATCAGCTCTCCCAGCACCTATGTGGATAACCTGCTGGCCAACCAGCCGCCGGACGACGTCACCCCGCAATTGCGCCGCACCCTGCTGGAACTGGCGATCACCCGCAGCGACCTGCTGGAGCGCCTGAGCCGTGAATTGAGCGCGCTGCTCAACGAATCCATCACCCTGCAACTGAACCAGAAACAACTGCTCAGCACCGCCACCACCCTGCGCGCCACGCTCGATGAGCAGATGTTCTGGATTCCGAGTAACAAACCGCTGGACACCGAGTGGCTGGAAACCGTACCGGCGCACCTGACCAAGCAAGTCACCACCCTGCCCTGGGCCTCCAGCGTCAGCGAGCTGTATGACGGCCTGACCCAGCGTCCGCTGCTGTTCCTGCCGCTGCTGCTGTTGATCGGCGCGCTGCTGTGGCGGCGCAAGGCGTTGTATCAGCGCCTGAACAAGGTTCACCTGGACATCGGTCACTTCAAGCGCGACAGCCAGTGGCACACGCCGCAGGCGATCCTGATCAATATCCTGCTGGCGATGCCGGTATCCCTGGGCCTGGCGCTGTGCGGCTATGCCTTGCAGATTGACGCCCGTGGGCAGAACGCCAACCTGGGCTCGGCCCTGTTGCAGATCGCCCAGGCGTGGCTGGTGTTCTACACCGCCTACCGCATCCTCGCGCCCGGCGGCGTGGCCGAGCTGCACTTTCGCTGGGAAAAACCCCAGGTCGAATTCCTCCAGGGCTGGGTGCGCAAGCTCGGGCTGGTGGTACTGGCCCTGGTGGCCGTGGTGGCCATCGCCGAGCACCAACCGGCGGCACTCGCCGAAGACGTGCTGGGCATCGCCGTGGTCCTCACCTGCTACGCCCTGATGGCGTGGTTGCTCAGTCGCCTGCTGCTCAACAGCCCCACCCACGAAAAAGCCTCGCTGTTTCGCAAAGCCGTGGGCCTGCTGTTCACCGCCCTGCCGATTGCGCTGTTTATTGCGGTGTGCTTCGGCTACTACTACACCGCGCTCAAGCTCAGCGACCGCTTGATCAACACCTTGTACCTGCTGATGTTCTGGCTGGTGATCGAAGCCACCTTCGTACGCTGGCTGAGCGTGGCCGCCCGACGCCTGGCCTATGCGCGCGCCCTGGCCAAACGCCAGGCCGCCAAGGAAGCCGGTGAAGGCGAAGCGGTGGTTGAAGAGCCGACCCTGGACATCGAAAAGGTCAACGAACAATCCTTGCGCCTGATCCGCCTTGCTCTGCTCGGCGGCTTTATCGCAGCCCTGTACTGGGTGTGGTCGGACCTCATCTCGGTATTTTCCTACCTGGATAACGTTACGCTGTACGAATACACCAGCGGCACCGGTGCGAATATCAGCATGGTGCCCATCAGCATCGGCGACTTGCTCGGCGCGTTGATCATCATCGGTATCACCTTCGCCCTGGCGCGCAACCTGCCCGGTTTACTCGAAGTGCTGGTGCTGTCCAAGCTGGAACTGGCGCAAGGCAGCGCCTATGCCACCACGACATTGCTGTCCTATGTGATCGCCGGCGTCGGTTTCGTCTCCACCCTGTCCACCCTGGGCGTGAGCTGGGACAAGTTGCAATGGCTGGTGGCGGCATTGTCGGTGGGCCTGGGCTTCGGCATGCAGGAAATCTTCGCCAACTTCATCTCCGGCATCATGATCCTGTTCGAGCGCCCGGTGCGCATCGGCGACACCATCACCATCGGCAACCTGTCGGGCACGGTGAGCAAGATCCGCATCCGCGCCACCACCATCACCGACTTCGACCGCAAGGACATCATTGTCCCGAACAAGACCTTCATTACCGGGCAACTGATCAACTGGTCGCTGACCGACACCATCACGCGAGTGACCCTGAAACTGGGCGTGGACTACGGCTCCGACCTGGATCTGGTGAAGGAGCTGTTACTCAAGGCCGCCAGGGAAAACCCACGGGTACTGAAGGAACCGGAACCCCATGTGTATTTCCTCAACTTCGGCGAAAGCACCCTGGACCACGAGTTGCGCATGCACGTGCGCGACCTGGGCGACCGCAACCCGGTGCTGGACGAGGTCAACCGCTATATCAACCGTGAGTTCAAGAAGCAGCACATCAACATCTCGTTCCGACAGATGGAAGTGTACTTGAAGAACATGCACGGCCAGGAATACAAACTGGTGCCGGTGGAAGACGAACGCAAGACCCTCGTCGCGCCAGAGCAGGATACGCCCGAGCCGCCCGCCGCAAAGGTCGAAGATGCGCCTGAACCCCCGCCGAGCAAACTCGACTAACGAACTGAGCCCCAGCCAAATGCTGGGGCATCCTGCTGGAGATGCCCGGTGAAAGCCCTCGACGAACTGACCTTCGACAACCGCTTCGCACGCCTGGGCGATGCGTTCTCAACCCACGTACTGCCCGAGCCCCTGGACGAGCCGCGCCTGGTGGTGGCGAGCGACGCCGCCATGGCCCTGCTCGACCTCGACCCGGCCATGGCCGAAACGCCCGTGTTTGCCGAACTGTTCGGCGGCCATAAGCTGTGGGCCGAAGCGCAGCCGCGGGCGATGGTCTATTCCGGGCACCAGTTCGGCGGCTACACCCCGCAACTGGGCGATGGCCGAGGGCTGCTGCTGGGCGAGGTGTATAACCAGGCCGGCGAGCATTGGGACCTGCACCTCAAGGGCGCCGGCATGACGCCCTACTCACGCATGGGCGACGGGCGCGCGGTATTGCGCTCCTCGATCCGCGAATTCCTCGCCTCCGAAGCGCTGCATGCATTGGGCATTCCCACCAGCCGCGCCTTGTGCGTGATCGGCTCCAGCACGCCGGTGTGGCGTGAGAAGCAGGAGCGCGGGGCCATGGTGTTGCGCCTGGCCCCCAGCCATATCCGCTTCGGGCACTTCGAATATTTCTACTACACCCAGAAGCCCGAGCAGTTGGCCGAGCTGGCTGAACACGTATTGAACCTGCATTACCCCGAGTGCCGCGAACAGCCTGAGCCGTATCTGGCGATGTTCCGCGAAATCGTTGAGCGCAACGCCGAGATGATCGCCAAATGGCAGGCGTATGGTTTCTGCCACGGCGTGATGAACACCGACAACATGTCGATCCTGGGCATCACCTTCGACTTCGGGCCCTTCGCGTTTCTGGATGACTTCGACGCGCACTTCATCTGCAACCATTCCGATCATGAAGGGCGTTACTCCTTCAGTAATCAGGTGCCGATCGGGCAGTGGAACCTCAGCGCGCTGGCCCAGGCGCTCACGCCGTTTATCAGCGTTGACGCCTTGAAGGAAGCACTTGGCCTGTACCTGCCGATTTACCAGGCGCACTACCTGGACCTGATGCGTCGCCGGTTGGGGCTGACGACCGCCGAAGAGGATGATCAGAAGCTGGTGGAGCGCTTGCTCAAACTGATGCAGAACAGCGGCGTGGACTACACCCTGTTCTTCCGGCGTTTGGGCGATGAATCAGCGGCGTTGGCCGTGGCGCGTTTGCGTGACGACTTTGTCGACCTGGCCGGTTTCGATGCCTGGGCCGAGCAGTACAAGGCCCGTGTCGCAAGGGACGGGGACGACAGCGAGGCACAGCGCCGCGAACGCATGCATGCCGTGAACCCGCTGTACATCCTGCGCAACTACCTCGCCCAAAACGCTATCGCCGCCGCCGAGTCCGGGGACTACAGCGAAGTGCGGCGGCTGCATGAAGTGCTGAACAAACCGTTTGAGGAACAAGCGGGGATGGAGCAGTACGCGCAGCGGCCGCCGGATTGGGGCAAGCATTTGGAGATCAGTTGTTCGTCTTGACCGCTTAGATAAAGGTCTCCACGGACACCCCGAAACGCTCGGCCAGCCAACGAATCTGACGCACGTTGAGCTGGCGTTTTCCGCTCAATATTTCAGAGACGACTGATTGTGCCCCAACCCCCGGAAGGTCGCTCTGGGTGAGATTGTGCTCGCGCATCATGTAGCGCAGCACATCGACCCCGCTGGCGACGGGCATTGAGCGGTGTTCACGGTCATACGCTTCGATCCAGTCACTGAGAATGTCGACCAGGCTCATCAGCGGGCTGTCCTCGTCTTCACCCACGAGGCTCAACAACTCATCCAGACCGCATACCAGTGCGTCGTAGTCCGCCTCGTTTTCCGGCTTGCGCAGCACCGGCGAAACGAACTGCCAGTGTTCTGCCGCTACTTGCATAAGCGGGCTCATCTGTTTTTTTCCTTCCATTTGTCCTTCTCATAGTCGCGGTGGTCCAGCAGGTGCTCGATGTAAACGCGCTGCATTCGATACTGCACCGACGCGATCAACCTCAGCTTGTTACCGCCAATATCAAACACATGAAATTCACCTACCTTGTCCGTGGCGGGAAACATGGCTTTCATTGCAGCGAAGTCCTTGGGGGCGTGCGCTTGATCACGCGATACCACTGGTCCAAAGCTGTTGCCGAGCGCGGCCATGTTTCCTTTGCTTCCCAGATCCTCTTTTCACTGATGACTCGCATGCAACGTCCCTATCGCATCTTGCTATGGAGGTTAAACCTGATTTCCGACTATCGCAATTTGCTATAGCCGTAAACAGACCAATGGCGCACAACAGCAATCCTAGACAGACGATTCATTCGGCGCGGGAGAAACTGTGAGCGAATGAGTCTCTGCATCCAGCCTTGATAAATCTCAGCCCCGGCACCAGATACAACCTATTGGCCAGTCCCCAGGAGCCTCCGATGTCTGAACCTCTCGTAATCCCCTGCCCTCATTGCAACGGTCTCAACCGCATCCCCGGCGCACGCCTGGGTGATGCGCCCAAATGCGGCCGTTGCAAGCAGCCAGTGCTGTTGAACAAGCCGTTTGAATTGAAACAGGGCGACTACGCCAGCCAGATCAAGGGCGACCTGCCGTTGCTGGTGGACGTGTGGGCTGACTGGTGCGGGCCGTGCAAGTCGTTTGCGCCGGTATTCGAGCAGGCCGCCGGGCAGCTTGAAGGCAAATGCCGGTTGGCCAAGCTGGACAGTGAGGCTAACCAGCAGTTGTCGGCGCAGTTGGGGATCCGGTCGATTCCGAGTTTGATTCTGTTCAAGAATGGCCGGGAAGTGGCGCGCCAGAGTGGGGCCTTTCCGTTGCCGCAGTTGATGAGTTGGTTGCGTAGTCAGGGCGTGTAACCCGGTCAGGAAAGCACCACAGGACAGTGTGGGAGGGGGCTTGCTCCCGATAGCGGTGTATCAGTGACACATAAGTGCCTGACACTCTGCTATCGGGAGCAAGCCCCCTCCCACATTTTTAACCGCGTTTTAACTTGAGGATAGCGGGGCTTGGCGGTCCATCATCTGGCTGACCAGCATGACGCCAAGCTCGCTCAGTTGATGGATAGCCAGGGCCACATCGCGGTGTTCACCGGTAAGGTCGTTGGATAGATTGAGCAATAAGGTGCGGACCGAAGAGAAGGTTTCGTAGCTGTTGATCACCAGCGCTTCGGTGGGAAGGTTGGGTGTAACGGTGAATAAATTCATATTTTCGTTCTCTGCCAGGGCCATCGCCTGCTTGCTACTAAACAAGGGGCGGCAGCTGTACGCAGGTTAGTAGACCGGTAGAACGAAAGCAAAACCCGGCGCACCCGAAGGTGCCCTGCGCACAGCTACCATCGACAGGCAAAGACGCCATGCTTTTGGAGCGGTGCACATGCTTTCGTCTGAGCGGGCTACTAAACCCGATCACTGAACATTCAGCGACCGGCAAACCTTAGAGACCCACATCCAGACGCACAAGCCGGCGGATTCTGGCGTAGCTGTAGGCAAGGTTACAAGGCCAATCCTCTGCTGCCAGAGACTTCCTACAGACCTTGTGGGAAAAATCCAAATCCAAATGTGGGAGGGGGCTTGCCCCCGATAGCGGTGGGTCAGCTACAAATACGCTGGCTGACATACCGCATCGGGAGCAAGCCCCCTCCCACATTGAATCCATGCAGCGCTTGAGATCAGGCGTTTTCCAGCAAGTTATGCAATTCCACAAACTGTTGGGTCAGCTTGTGCCGTGGGTCCAGGTGAATCAGCGGCTTGTTCTCTTGGTGCGACTCACGCATGCGCACCGAGCTGGCGAGGTACACCGGCAGCACCGGCAGCCCTTCGGCAATCATTTCGTCGAGTATCTGCTGCGGCAGGCTCGCCCGGGCCTGGAACTGGTTGACCACGATACCTTCCACTTCCAGGCCTTCGTTATGGTCTTCCTTCAATTCTTCGATTTCAGCCAGCAGGCCATACAGGGCCTGGCGCGAGAAGCTGTCGCAATCGAAGGGGATCAGCACGCGATCAGCGGCTATCAGCGCCGAAACCGCATAAAAATTCAACGCCGGGGGCGTGTCCAGGTAGATACGGTCGTAGTCCTCGCTCAACTCATCCAGCAGCTTTCGCAGCTTATTGATCTTGTGCTTGGCCTCGAGCTTGGGCTGCAGGTCCGCCAGTTCCGGGGTGGCGGTGATGACATGCAGGTTGTCGAAAGGCGTTTCGTAGATATCCACCTTGTTCTTCTTGGAAAACGGCCCGGAAGACAGGGTTTGCTTGAAAAAATCGGCGATCCCCATGGGAATGTCATCACCGGTCAGCCCGGTGAGGTACTGGGTGGAGTTGCCCTGTGCATCGAGGTCTACCAACAGGGTTCGATAACCTTCGCTGGCGCTGACCGCCGCCAGGTTGCAGGCGATGCTGGACTTGCCCACGCCGCCTTTCTGATTGAACACCACGCGCCGCATGGAAAAGCCTCCGTGTATCAATGAATAACCCGAGTGTAGAGCGCAAAAGCGCCGGTTAGCTACCTCGTTCATCCATCCGCTGTGCCTGGCTCACAAATGAATGGGAACGTTCCGATATTCCGGCTCGACCTTCTGTCGCACACAGCGCGTAAATTTCAACGACTTATTTGTAATCAATAGCGAACAAATTTTAACCAGTATTTGCTAGAACCCCACGGCACCGGGATAATGCGCGCCATTCGGCCATTGCCCTCTGTCCCGGAATCCGGGGCCATTGGCCGCACATGGAAGCCCGCAGGGGCGGGATAACTTCTCAGTGATCAACTTCAACATCGCCCAATGGCGCGCCTGGGCTCCAAGCCTTGAGAGTGCGGACGACTGGCACGCCTGGTGCCGGGACCCGGTGTTGCTGCCTGTCAGCGACGCGTCCCCCGATGTGTCATTTTTGCCAGCTATGCAGCGCCGCCGCCTGAGCCGTCTGGCGCGCATGGCGTTCAGCGTCGGCTGGCCACTGGCCGAAGGCCTTGAAGACCTGCCGCTGGTGTTCATTTCCCGCCACGGCGAAACCCCGCGCACCCTCGACATCCTCAGCGACCTGGCCAACGAGCAGCCACTGTCGCCGACCCAGTTCAGCCTGTCGGTGCATAACGCGGTGATTGGCCTGTGGTCGATCCTGCGCAATGAAACCAGCGAGATGACCGCCCTTGCCGCCGCCGGTGATGGCCTCGAACACGGCGTGCTCGAAGCCGCCGCATTGCTCAACGAAGGCGCCCCGGCCGTATTGCTGATAATTACCGAAGAACAACCGCCCGAGGCGTACGCCAGCTGGATTGCTGACGTGCCCTTCCCCTATGCCCTGGGCCTGTTGCTGACGCCGGGCGACGAGTGGCAACTGGAACTAAACAGCAGCGCTGTCCAACTCACTCACACCCAGTGGCCCCACGCCCTGAACCTGCTGCGCACCCTGCTGACCGAACAGGGCGCCTGCCAACATGCCTGGAAGAACCGAGTATGGAACTGGCGACCCAAGTCCTGAACGACAAACCACGGCAGGCCTATTACTGGCGCCTGTTCGCCACGGCCGCCAGCTTCTTTGTGTTCGGCGTCGGCGGGCTGTGCCTGCGCTTGCTGGTGTTCCCGCTGCTCAGTTGCCTGCCGGGCGACGCCGGGCAGCATCAACGACGCGCGCGCCACACCATCAGTTGCCTGTTCTGGTTCTTCATTCGCCTGATGAAACGGCTGGGCATCCTCACGTACAGCGTCGAGGGCGCGGAAAAGCTCGGTCGCCCGGGCCAGATGATCGTCGCCAACCACCCGTCGCTGATCGATGTCGTGTTCCTGATCGGCCTGATGCGCCAGACCAATTGCGTGGTCAAGCAGAGCCTGTTCCAGAACCCGTTCACCCGCGGCCCGGTGCGCGACGCCGGCTACATCAGCAACGATGGCAGCGCCGACATGCTCGATGCCGCTGCCGATGCCCTGCGCGCGGGGCAAACCCTGATCATCTTTCCCGAGGGCACCCGCACCACACCCGGCGCGGCACCGGCCTTTCATCGCGGCGGCGCGGCGATTGCACTGCGCGGTGCGACGATCATCACCCCGGTGGTGATCAAGGTCAGCCCCACCACCCTGACCAAGGCCGAGCCCTGGTATCGCATTCCCAAGTGCCGATTTCACTTCAGTTTGCGTGTGGGTGCCGATATAGAACCACACGCGTTTGCCGCACTGGGCCCCGCGCCCCAGGCGTCACGCAAGCTCAACGATTACCTGCATCACTATTTCATTAAGGAGCTCGCCGAAGATGAGCGACCAACACCGCCTTGAGCACGACATAAAGACGCTGATCATCGAGGCCCTGGGCCTGGAAGACATCAGCGCCGACGACATCGGCAGCGACCAGACCCTGTTCGGCGAGGGCCTGGGACTGGATTCGGTCGACGCCCTTGAACTGGGCCTGGCGATTCAGAAAACGTACGGCATCAAGATCGACGCCGACGCCAAGGACACGCGCAATCACTTCACCAACGTGGCCAGCCTTGCGGCATTCGTCACGGCCAGACAGGCAGCTTGAGACCGGACCATGCAAACTCGTGACGATATTTTCAACACCCTGCGCGATGCCTTGGTGGAACTGTTTGAACTGGAACCTGAGCGCGTCACCCTGGACGCCAACCTGTACCAGGACCTGGAAATCGACAGCATCGATGCCGTGGACCTGATCGACCATATCAAGCGCCAGACCGGCAAGAAGATCGCCGCCGAGGAATTCAAGGCGGTGCGCACCGTCAATGACGTGGTTGAGGCGGTGTACCGTCTGGTCCAGCCCGCCGCATGAGCCGGCTGATCGGCCTTGGCCTGTTGCTGGCGGGGCTGCTGTACCCCTTCGCGGTGTATTACGGCACCGAGCATTTTGCGCCCTGGCAATTTGGCCTGTTGTTGGGCAGCCTGTGGTTGCTGCGCGCGTTCACCGCTGCACGACGCCCCGGCAGTCGCTGGATGGCGCTGGTGGTGATTGTGTTTTGCCTGGCGCTGGCCTGGTTCGATAACCCGCAATGGTTGCGCTGGTACCCCAGCCTGGTCAGTGGGTTCATGCTGGCACTGTTCGGCCTGAGCCTGAAATACGGGCCGCCGATGGTCGAGCGCCTGGCGCGCATGACTGAGCCGGACCTGCCGGCGAACGCGGTGCTGTATACGCGCCAGGTCACCGTGGTGTGGAGTGTGTTTTTTCTGTGTAATGGCCTGCTCGCTGCCGCCCTCACCTTGTGGGCGCCGCTGAGCTGGTGGACGTTGTACAACGGCTTTATCGCCTACGCGCTGATGGGGCTGTTGTTTGCCGTGGAATGGCTGGTACGACAAAGGGTTCGAGGCCGCGTATGAAAGGTTTGAAACTTGAGCACCTGCTGCTTGAGCCACAGGAACAGCGTCGGATCACCACTGAGCCGGCGCTCAATCATGCTCAACTGGTGGAGCAGTCGCTGCGCCTGGCGGCCGGCTTGCAAGCGCGTGGCATCCAGCACCTGGCGGTGCACCTGGAAGACGCCGGCGTGCTGGCGATTGCGTTGCTCGGCGCCTGGCGTGCCGGGGTCGGCGTGTTGCTGCCTGCCGACCTGCAGCCGCAAACCCGTCAACGCTGGGATACCGTCGTCGATGCCTGGCTGACAGAAGCGGCGGACGTTGAAGCGTTGTACCAGGCGCCTCTGAGCCCTGCCGCCCTCGACCTCGATCGCTGCCAACTGAGCCTGTGCACCTCCGGCTCCAGCGGTGAACCCAAGCGCATCGACAAGTCCCTGCGCCAGCTGGCCAATGAGGTGCAGGCGCTGGAGGCACTGTGGGGCGCCGACCTGCAAGACGCCTGCATCATCGGCAGCGTCGCCACCCAACACATCTACGGCTTGCTGTTCCGTGTGCTGTGGCCACTGTGCGCCGGTCGCACGTTTTTGCGCAGGCAACTGGCATTCCCCGAGGACATGCAGCGCGCCAGTCGCGAGCATTCGCCATTCGCCTGGGTGGCCAGCCCGGCGCTGCTCAAGCGCATGGGCGATAACCTCGACTGGCCGGCGCTGAGCCAGGTCTCACGGGTGTTTTCCTCAGGGGGAGCCTTGCCTGTCGAAGCCGCCGGCAGCCTCTATGATCGCTTGCAGCAGTGGCCGACGGAAATCCTCGGCAGTTCGGAAACCGGCGGCATCGCCTGGCGCCAGGGCGCACAACCCTGGCAGCCGTTTGCCGACGTGCACCTGAGCCAGGCGGCCGACGGTGCCCTGCGCATTGCCTCGCCCTACCTGCCCGCCGGGCATATCGAACAGACCGCCGACGCCGCGCGCATCCATGCCGATGGCCGGTTCGAACTGCTCGGTCGCCTGGACCGTATCGTCAAGCTGGAAGAAAAACGCATCGCCCTGCCGATGCTCGAACAGGCGTTGATGACCCATCCGTGGGTCGCTGAAACCCGCCTGGGCGTGGTGCAGGAAAACCGCGCGTCACTCGGTGCCCTGGTGGTACTGAGCGCCAAGGGCCTGCATGTTCTGCGCAACCAGGGCCGGCGCACGGTGACCCAAACCCTGCGCCAGCACCTGAGCCAGCATTGCGAAGCCCTGGCCTTGCCCCGCCGCTGGCGTTTGTTGCGCCAACTGCCGCTAAACAGCCAGGGCAAACTGCCCCAGGCGGACATTGAGGCGCTGTTGCTGGCCCCCCGCCCCAAGGCGCCGGACGTACTGGAGCAGGTCGAAATCGACGGCGAATGGACATTGCAACTGAGCGTGCCGCCCGACCTGGCCTATTTCAGCGGGCATTTTCCAGTCACGCCTGTGCTGCCGGGCGTGGTGCAAGTGGAATGGGCCTTCAACCTGGGCAAGCAACTGCTCGACTTGCCGAGCACGTTTGCCGGTATGGAAGTGCTCAAGTTCCAGCAACTGGTGCGCCCCGGCGATCACATTCAATTGCACCTGCGCTTTGACCAAGAGCGCGGCAAGCTGTACTTCGCCTATCGCAATGGGGAGGCTGCATGCTCAAGTGGCCGGATCGTGCTGGAGGCCGCACATGCATAACCCCTGCGCCCTGATCCCGGTCTACAACCACGAAGCCGCCGTGCCCGCCGTGGTGCGCAGCCTTCTGAACAGTGGCCTGCCCTGCCTGTTGGTGGACGACGGCAGCAGCCCGGCCTGTGCGGCGGTGCTTATGCAACTGGCGACGCTGGATAACGTCACCCTGCTGACCCTGCCCCGCAACCAGGGCAAGGGCGCCGCCGTCATGGCGGGCTTTCGCGAAGCCGCGCGCCTGGGCTACAGCCACGCCCTGCAAGTGGACGCCGACGGCCAGCATGACCTGCGCGAAGTCGAGACCTTTATCGATACATCCCGCAGGCACCCCGACGCGATCATCTGCGGCTATCCCGAATACGACGAAAGCGTGCCCAAGGGCCGCCTCTACGCGCGCTACCTGACCCACGTGTGGGTGTGGATCAACACCTTGTCATTGCAGATTCGCGACTCGATGTGCGGCTTTCGCGTGTACCCGCTGGCACCCACCCTGGCGCTGATGGACTCGGCCTACATCGGCACGCGCATGGATTTCGACTCGGACATCCTCGTGCGCCTGGCCTGGCGCAACCAGCCGATGCGCTGGCTGCCGACCCAGGTGCATTACCCCGCCGACGGCCTGTCGCACTTTCGCCTGTTGCACGACAACGCGCGCATCAGCGCCATGCATACGCGGCTGTTCTTCGGCATGCTGGTGCGCGCGCCCGCCATCCTGTGGCGCCGGTGGCAGGCATGAGCGAGCGCAGCAAACACTGGGCCGACCGCGAGGAGCGCGGCAGCTTCCGGCTGATGAAACTCACGGCGTTCGCGGCAAAGATTCTTGGCCGGCGCCTGTTGAGCCCGTTGCTCTACAGCATCGTGTTCTACTTCTTCGTGTTCGGCCGCACCGCGCGCCAGAGCGCCTGGCAATACCAGCAGCGCCTGGCGCAGTGGAGCGGGCGTGCCGAGCTGCAGCCGAGCCATGCCAAGGTCTTCGGCCAGTTCATGGCCTTCGCCGACTCCCTGCTCGACAAGCTCGACGTGTGGAACGGCAAGCTGCGCCTGGAGCAAATCGAAATCAACGACCCCGCGCAATTGCGCGGCCAGTTGCGTGGCGAGCGCGGGCAGATGCTGGTGGGCGCGCACCTGGGCAACCTGGAAGTGTGCCGCGCGCTGGCGGAGATCGGCGAACAGGTGACCATGAACGTGCTGGTGCACACCAAGCATGCCGAGCGTTTCAACCGCCTGCTGGGCGAAGCCGGCGCGACCCATTTGCGCCTGATCCAGGTCAGCGAACTGGACCCGGCCACCATGCTGCTGCTCAGCCAGCGTCTGGACGACGGCGAATGGCTGGCGATTGCCGGCGACCGCATCCCGCTGCACGGCGGGCGCACGGTGCGCGTGGATTTCCTCGGGCATGATGCCGCATTCCCCCAGGGCCCGTGGCTGCTGGCCGGCCTGCTCAAGTGCCCGGTCAACCTGCTGATGTGCCTCAAGCACCAGGGCCGCTATCGCCTGACCATCGAGCCCTTCGCGCCATTGATCGAATGGAAGCGCAGCACCCGTGAGCAGGTCATCGCCCTGTGGGCCGCTCGCTACGCCGCACGCCTGGGCCAGTTCTGCCTGCAAGCGCCGCAACAATGGTTCAACTTTTACCCTTTCTGGAAGACCGATGACCACGTCTCTTGAGCCGATCACCTTTGGCGAACGCCCCCTGCGCATCGAAGACGTCCTGGCCCTGGCCAACCGTCAGGTGCCCACTCGCTTGCAGGACGATGCCGCGTATCGCCGGCGCATCGCCAAGGGCGCGCAGTTTCTTGATTCGCTGCTGGACAAGGAAGGCGTGATCTACGGCGTGACCACCGGCTACGGCGACTCCTGCGTGGTGGCGGTGCCGCTCGAGCACGTCGAGGCGCTGCCGCGTCATCTGTACACCTTCCACGGTTGCGGCCTGGGCAAGTTGCTCGATGCCCAAGCCACCCGCGCTGTGCTGGCGGCGCGCTTGCAGTCGCTGTGCCATGGCGTGTCCGGGGTACGCGTGGAACTGCTCGAGCGCCTGCACGGATTCCTCGAACACGACGTGCTGCCGCTGATCCCTGAGGAAGGCTCGGTGGGCGCCAGCGGCGACCTGACCCCGCTGTCGTATGTGGCGGCCACCTTGTCCGGCGAACGTGAAGTGTTGTTTGGTGGCGAGCGCCGCCTGGCCGCCGATGTACACCGCGAACTGGGCTGGGAACCGCTGGTGCTGCGCCCCAAGGAAGCCCTGGCGTTGATGAACGGCACAGCGGTAATGACCGGCATTGCCTGCCTGGCCTTCGCCCGCGCCGACTACCTGCTGCAGCTGGCCACGCGCATCACCGCGCTGAATGTGGTGGCGCTGCAAGGCAACCCGGAACACTTCGACGAACGCCTGTTCGCCGCCAAGCCCCATCCCGGGCAAATGCAAGTCGCCGCCTGGCTGCGCCAGGACCTGGCCATCGATGCACCGACGGCCCCGCTGCACCGCCTGCAGGATCGCTACTCCCTGCGCTGCGCGCCCCATGTACTCGGCGTGCTGGCCGACAGTCTGAACTGGCTGCGCGCGTTTATCGAAATCGAACTGAACAGCGCCAACGATAACCCGATCATCGACGCCGAAGAGGAACGCGTGCTGCACGGCGGGCACTTCTACGGCGGGCACATTGCCTTTGCCATGGACAGCCTCAAGACCCTGGTGGCCAATGTCGCCGACCTGCTCGACCGCCAGATGGCGCTGCTGGTGGACGTGCGTTACAACCACGGCCTGCCGAGCAACCTGTCGGGCGCGCCGGCCGAGCGCGCAATGATCAACCATGGCTTCAAGGCCGTACAGATCGGCACCAGCGCCTGGACCGCCGAAGCGCTGAAGAACACTATGCCGGCCAGCGTGTTCTCGCGCTCGACCGAGTGCCATAACCAGGACAAGGTCAGCATGGGCACCATCGCCGCCCGCGATGCGATCCGCGTGCTCGAGCTGACCGAACAGGTCGCCGCCGCCACCTTGCTCGCCGCCAACCAGGGCGTGTGGCTGCGCGCCCAGGCTGAAGACGCACGAGCGCTGCCACCAGCACTGGCTGCCATGCACGAAGAACTGGCCCGGGACTTCCCGCCGGTCATCGAAGACCGCGCCCTGGAAGGCGAACTGCGCCTGTGCCTGCAACGCATCGCCGAGCAACACTGGAGGCTGCATGCGTAGCCCCGGCGTATTGCACTGCGACACTCAAATCCTCGTGCCGTTTTTCGACATCGACACCATGCACGTCGTATGGCACGGGCATTACGTGAAGTACCTGGAAGTGGCGCGCTGCGCGTTGCTGGACAAGATCGGCCATAACTACACCGCGATGCTCGACGCCGGCTATGCCTGGCCGGTGATCGACATGCAGCTGCGCTACGTGCGCGGCGCCACCTTCGGCCAAACGATCAACGTGCGCGCCAGCCTGGTGGAGTGGGAGAACCGTTTGAAGATCAATTACCTGATTACCGATCTGGCCAGCGGCGAACGCTTGACCCGCGCCAGCACCGTGCAAGTGGCAGTGGAAATCGCCAGCCGCGAAATGCAGCTTGCATCGCCAACAATATTCACCAACGCCGTCGAAAGGGCCCTGAAATGAGATCCCCTGCAGGAGCGAGCTTGCTCGCGAAGATCGCCAACGATAACGCGGGGCGCCTGACACCCCGTGGCGCCCTCAGGTTTTTCGCGAGCAAGCTCGCTCCTGCAGTGGCCGTCGCATTGCTGAGCTTCAGCGCCCACGCCTTCGACCTGCAACAGCTGAGCGATCAACTGGCCAAACCCAGCGTGATCCACGGTAACTTCACCCAGGAAAAACACCTGCGCGCCCTGCCCCAGCCGCTGGTCAGCAAGGGCACTTTCGTGCTCGCCAAGGACCACGGCCTGTTGTGGCTGCTCAAAACCCCGCTGCAACAGGACTATCGCATCACCAGTCAGGGCATCGCCCGGCGTGACGCCAATGGCTGGCAACTGCTGCCGAACAAGAGCGCCGGCACCGAGCAGAATCGCCTGTTCCTCGCCGTGCTGCAGGGCGACAGCAGCGGCTTGCAGCGTGACTTCGACCTGCAGTTGCAAGGCCAGGCGCAAGACTGGAAGCTCACGCTGATTCCGCGCTCACTGCTGCTCAAGCAAGTATTCACCCAGATCAATATCGATGGCGGTGCGCTAGTGAAGACCATCGAGCTGTTGGAAGCCCAGGGCGACAGCACCGTACTGCGCATGCAGGACAGCAGCGCCGACCAACCGTTGAGCGATGCGGAGCAACACGACTTTGCCCAGTGAGCGCCTGCTGCCGCGCCTGTTCCTGGTCCTGCTGGTGGCCGTGCTGGCACTGGCCGGCTGGCAGTGGCGTAACGGTGCGCCTTTGTCGGCCAACCTTATGGAGCTGGTGCCCGGCAGTACGCCGGACGCCCTGGAGCTGCAAGCCGAGCAGCGCATGCAGGAACCGCTTAACCGCGAAATGCTGGTGCTGGTGGGGCATGCCGACCGCCAGCAAGCGCTGGCCGTGGCGCAGCAACTGGCCGAGCGCTGGCAGGCCAGCGGCCTGTTTGAAAAGGTGCAGTGGAACCTGCAGGCCGACTTGCCGGCGCTGCGCGAACAACTGCTGCGCGACCGACTGGCGATGCTGTCGGCCAAGGACCGCGAGCAACTGATCGAACATCCCGACGCGTTTATCCAACAACGCGTGCAAACGCTGTTCGACCCCATTGCCGGCTTCAGCCTGGTGCCCAGCCAGGACGACTGGCTGGGCCTGACCGGGCGCATCCAGAACAGCCAGCCGCAACACGGCGCGGTACAGCTGGATATCGGCAGCGGCGCGTTGATCGCCGATGCCGACGGCAAAAGCTGGGTACTCCTGCGGGCGCGCACCACCGGCAATGCATTCGACATGAAACTGCCGCTGCACGTGGCGGATTTGCTCCAGGCCAGCCGCGCCCAGGCCGGCGAGCAAGGCGTGCAACTGCTCGCCGCCAGTGGCCTGCTCTATGCGGCCAACGGGCAGCAGCAAGCCACGCGGGAGATGACCTGGGTCGGCGGCGGCGCAACCCTGGGCATCCTGATATTGCTGCTGCTGGCATTCCGGCGCTGGCGGGTGCTGCTGGCCTTCGTGCCGGTGGTGGTCGGCATGCTGTTTGGCGCAGTGGCCTGTGTGGCGCTGTTCGGCCATATGCATGTGATGACCCTGGTGTTGGGCTCCAGCCTGATCGGCGTGGCGGTGGATTACCCGCTGCACTATTTGTCCAAAAGCTGGAGCCTGCAGCCGTGGCGCAGTTGGCCGGCACTGCGCCTGACTCTGCCGGGCTTGAGCCTGAGCCTGGCCACCAGTTGCATCGGCTACCTGGCGCTGGCCTGGACGCCGTTCCCGGCGCTGACGCAAATCGCGGTGTTCTCGGCAGCCGGTCTGGTCGGCGCGTACCTGTGCGCCGTGTGCCTGCTGCCGGCACTGCTCAACGGCGTCGAACTGCGCCCGGCGCGATGGCCGCTGCGCATCGCCGAACGCTTGTGGCAGTGGCGGGCGGGATTGATCAAGCGCGTGCCCGGCGCCGTGCTGCTGGTGTGGGTGCTGTTGTTCTGCGCCGGTGGCCTGTGGCAATTGAACAGTAAAAACGATATCCGCCAGTGGATCGGCGCGCCGCCGCAATTGCTGCAGGAAGCCCAGGCCGTGGCGCGCATTACCGGGTTCCAGCCCACCAGCCAGTTCTTCCTGGTGCGCGCCGACAATCAGCAGCAGTTGCTGGAGCGCCAGGCCGCCCTGGGCCAGCGCCTGGATCAACTGGTGAATATGGACAAGCTCCAGGGTTACCTGGCGCTGAATCAACTGGTCAACCTGCCCGCCGAACAGCAGCAACTGCGCGATGCGCTCAATAAGCTTGAGCAGCATTGGCAACCGTTGCTGGACATCGGCATCCCCGTCGATGCGCTGCAAGCTGAAGTCGCGCAGTTGCAGGCGCTGCCCACCGAAGACATCGACGCCGCGCTCAAAGGCCCCCTGGCCGAGCCCTGGCGCACGCTGTGGCTGGGCAAGGTAGACGGCGGCGTGGCGGCGATGGTCAGCCTGCAAGGCCTGAACAACCCGGCGTTGCTGCGGGTGCAGGCGGTGGATTTGCCCGGTGTGCAATTGGTCGATCGCCTGGGTGATTTGAACCGTGTGTTTGCCGACACTCAAATCAGCGCGGCCGAATTGAAATTGCTGTCCTGTGGGCTGATCGTGCTGCTGTTGATGCTGCCCTTCGGCTTCACCGGCGCCTTGCGCGTCGTCGCGCTGCCGTTGCTGGCGGCGCTGTGCAGCCTGGCCAGCCTCGGTTGGCTGGGCCAGCCGCTGACCCTGTTCAGCCTGTTCGGCCTGCTGCTGGTCACGGCCATCAGCGTCGACTACGCGATCCTGATGCGCGAGCAGATCGGCGGGGCCGCCGTCAGCCTGCTGGGAACCTTACTGGCGGCGCTGACCACTTGGTTATCGTTCGGCCTGCTGGCCGTCTCCAGTACCCCGGCGGTGAGCAATTTCGGCCTGTCGGTCAGCCTCGGCCTGGCATTCAGCTTTATGCTGGCGCCCTGGGCCGGGCAACAAAAGCACGCCTTATGAATGTGAATATCGCCAAAGTGGCAAGGAGCCTTCGTGCCCACAGTTGAAATGGAACGTCGCCAGGTGGTGGTGATCGGTGCCGGGCCATCCGGGGCCATCGCGGCCGCGCTGCTCAAGCGCAAAGGGCATGATGTATTGATTATCGAGCGCCAGTATTTCCCGCGTTTCTCGATTGGCGAAAGCCTGCTGTCGCACTGCATCGACTTTATCGAAGAAGCCGGCATGCTCGACGCCGTGCAGGCGGCCGGCTTTCAACGGAAAACCGGTGCGGCGTTCGCCTGGGGCGAGCGATACAGTGCGTTCGATTTCGGTGACACCTTCAGCAACGGCAAACCGACCACCTTCCAGGTGCAGCGTGCCGAGTTCGACAAGCTGCTGGCCGATCAGGCGGCGTTGCAGGGTGTGGAAATCCGCTACGGCGAGAGCATCGTCGGCGTGGATTTTTCCGCCAACCATCGCTACCTTCACGTACGCCGCGAAAATGGCAGCGAGTACCACCTCAAGACCGCATTCGTGCTGGATGCCAGTGGCTATGGCCGCGTGCTGCCGCGCCTGCTGGACCTCGAAGTGCCGTCCGGTTTCCCGCTGCGCCAGGCCGTGTTCACCCACGTCGAAGACCGCATCGAACACCCAGGCTTCGACCGTACCAAGATTCTGATCACCACCCATCCCCTGCAGCGTGATATCTGGTTCTGGAACATCCCGTTCAGCAACGGCCGATGCTCGGTGGGCGTGGTCGCGGCCAAGGAACATTTCGACGGCCGTGACCACGACCTGGATGCCTGCCTGCGCAGCTTTATCGACGAAACCCCAAGCCTGTCCGGCGTACTGCAGAACGCCGTGTGGGACACCCCGGCGCGCAGCATCGGCGGCTATTCGGCCAACGTCAAAACCCTGCACGGCCCGGGCTTTGCGCTGTTGGGCAACGCGGCGGAATTTCTCGACCCGGTGTTCTCCTCCGGCGTCACCATCGCCATGCGCTCGGCGAGCATGGCCGCGGGCGTGCTGCATCGCCAACTGCAAGGCGAAGCGGTGGACTGGCAAACCGAGTTTGCCGAACCGTTGAAGCGCGGCGTCGATACCTTCCGCTGCTACGTCGAGGGCTGGTACGCCGGGACGTTCCAGGACGTTATCTTCCACGCCGGCAGTTCGCCGCAGATTCGCCGCATGATCAGTTCGATCCTCGCCGGCTACGCCTGGGATGAAAGCAACCCGTTTGTCAGCGAGCCCAAGCGGCGCCTGCGGATGCTGTCGCAAATCTGTGCGAGTGAGCCGGTATGACCAGCCCTGTCGTTGAAAAGAACTACCTGAGTAAAAACTACGTCGAAGAAACCCGCTTCGGCTTCTGGTTCCTGCGCAGCCACACCTGGCAGCATCACGTGTTGCGCGTAGCGATCAATGACCTGCGCAGCCTGTTCAGCGAACCGCTGCCGGTGGCGCCGGTATTGCTCGACGCCGGCTGCGGCCAGGGCAAATCGTTCAAGTTGCTGCAGCAGGTATTTGCGCCCGCGCGCCTGATCGGCCTGGATGCCGACCCTCACAGCCTGGCCCTGAGCCGCGAAGAAGCCACTCGCCAGGGCCTGGCCGTGGAGTTGATCGGCAGCGACTGCGCCACCCTCGAGTTACCCGACGCCAGCGTCGATATTGTGTTTTGCCACCAGACCTTTCACCACCTGGTCGAGCAGCATCGCGCGCTCAAGGAGTTCTATCGGGTCCTCAAGCCGGGCGGCTATTTGCTGTTTGCCGAATCCACCGAAGCCTATATCGACACCTGGGTGATTCGCTGGCTGTTCCGCCACCCCATGCATGTGCAGAAAAGCGCCGAGCAGTACCTGGACATGCTGCGCGAGCAGGGCTTTGAATTCGACGCGCAGAACGTCTCGTACCCCTATCTGTGGTGGAGCCGCTCCAGCGATTTCGGCCTGCTGGAACGTTGGGGCCTGCGCAAGGCGCCGCCGGTGGGCCAGCGCGAGGAAACCCTGGTCAACTGCGTGGCGCGCAAGTCGGCAGAGGCCGCGCGTTCATGATCCGCTGGTTGCTGATGAGTTGCCTGTTGCTGCTCGGCGCGTGCGCCAGCCAGGCGCCGTTGCCGCAAACCATGCCCGCCCTGAACTTGCCGATGCAACTGCATGTACAACGCCTGGAGGGCGAACTCAGCCAGGATTGGCTGCTGGTGATCCAGCGTGAAGGGCGGGCGATTCGCTGGTCGATGATGGACCCGTTGGGCATTCCCCAGGCCCGGCAGAAGTTGATCGACGGCAAGTGGCAGACCGATGGCTTGCTGCCGCCCAACCCCCAGGCCCGAGCGCTGTTCGCCGCGCTGTTGTTTGCCCTGGCCTCGGCGGATGACCTGCGTGCGCTGTATCCTGCGGCCCAGGCCATGGACCTTACGCGAACGCTGCCGGGCCATTGGCAAATCGTCTATCAGTCTTCAGAGGTGTTCAGCGTGAACATGGCGGGCCAACCGTTGAGCTATCGCATTACCCCGCTGGGCGTGGGCAAATGAGCGCCTACCTCAACGCCCTGGGCGTGATCTGTGCCCTCGGTCGCGGCCAGGCCGAGGTCAGCCGCAGCCTGTTTGCCGGCGCCTGTGGCGGCATGC